>JAFSSU010000118.1 GCA_017450845.1 Treponema sp. | reverse complement strand
GCTGAGCCCCCAGCGGATGGGGTAGGGGTTCCGCGTGATGTCCCAGATTCCCGTCTCCAGGAGGAGCTTGTGGGCGTTCTCCGGGGTCTCCTTCAGGTGCGCGTCGTGCATCGTCCGGCTCTTGTCCGTCTTGCCGTAGGCGAGGTTCTCCACGTCGGTCATGAAGATGGAGTCCTCGGGCAGCAGCTTCCGCTCTTTGAGCCTCTCGAGGAATTCCTCCCGTTTCTGGGCTTCCTGCCCCTTCGCGTCCGCTTTTTTCACGAGCTCGTCGATCTCGGCCTGAGGGCGGGGGCTGAACACGAGCTTTCCGTCAAGAAGGGCCTTGAGGTCCTGCTTGAAGTAGACCGTGTTCTTGAGCGCGAGGTAGTTGCCCCAGCACTCGTCCGCCTTCACCTCGCCCCGGAAGAGAGACACCAGATCCTCGAATGGGTGGGAGGCGTTCGCGGTCTCCTCGTCGGAGCACAGGAGCTCGTAGCATTCCTTGACCTGGGATGCGAGCGCGTTGCTGGAATCCTTGCTGTACATCTCCTCTTCGGCCGGGGCGTTCTGGGCTGCCCAGTCCAGCACTTTCTCGAGCGATGATGCCGCGCTTCCGCTCAGGACCGTGAAGTCCTTTGTGCGGACGCTCTGCTGGGCGTATGCGGCGGGCTTTGTCGCCGTCGCCGGGGCCGACTGGTAGCGGATGGGGTACTTCCCGTTCTCGCCTTTGTCTGTGATGATTGCGGCGGATGATTTATATAAGACGATTGTGTTCGTGACCGGTGTCGTGTCGTTCGTAGCCATAAGCAGGGGCTATTCTAGCAGAAAAGTCTTGCCGTTACAAGGCGAAATGTGTTATCATGCCGCACCGATGTATTCCGACACTCATTTTCATCTGAATTACC
Organism: Treponema sp.; assembly: GCA_017450845.1. GTDB lineage: Bacteria > Spirochaetota > Spirochaetia > Treponematales > Treponemataceae > Treponema_D. Next base: position 2,812 of record JAFSSU010000118.1, on the reverse strand, counting down.
TGATACAGAAATTTGGTCCCGCATGGGGTGCGGGGCTTTTTGAGGGGCTGGCCGCCTGTGATTGTTCGTTTGCCCTTGACATAGGCACCAGGCCGGGGGACCTTTTGCCCCGTATGGAGACGGCGAAGGAGTGCCTGGACTTGATGGGCTCTTCCGCTTCCCGCGAAAAGGCACGGCGGATGCTCTTCTTTTCCGCCGGCATCTGGCCCGACGAGGATGCCATCAGGAAAAGGTCGGAGAGCGCCTTGTGCCTTGAGCAGCAGATAGCCCTCGCATCCTCCGGTCATTCCCTTTTTCCCGGCCGCCTGATTGCCGTTGGCGAGTGCGGGCTTGACCACCACTGGAACGCGGCGGGGGCCGACAAGCGGAGCGGGGAGGGCTGGGACGAGGCCCTGTTCCGGGGCGAGGCGGAGATGTTCATGATGCAGCTGGATTTGGCGCGAAGGCTGTCTCTCCCGGTCATCGTCCACTCCCGCGAGGCTTTTGACGGGACGCTTTCCTGCATAGATGATGTGGGCTACCACCGGGGGATAATACACTGCTATTCCTATGGAATCGACGAGGCGAGGGCATTCCTGGACAGGGGATGGTACATCGCCCTGGGTGGGGCGGTGACCTACACCAAGAAACGCCTTCTCGGGCAGATGAATCAGCTGATCCGCTTCATTCCTGATGACCGCATCCTGCTGGAGACCGACGCGCCCTACCTTGCGCCCGTTCCCTGCCGGGGGCAGGTCAACACCCCCCTGCTCGTCCGCCATAGCTATGAGTTCATCGCGGCTGCCCGGGGTGTGGGAACGGAGAGCCTTTGCGCCACGGTGGATTCCAACATACGGGCCTTGTTCTTTGGCTGTTGATTTTACCCGCCATTCTCTATAATATGTGGGCAGTATTCAGGTTCAGCGAGAGGGGGAAAAATCACTTTTTTTGTTTTTTTTTCTCTGTGAAATGGTAAATTCTGGCCTTGGAGCTATATGTATATAGTAGATGGGCAGTTTGGCTTCCCCGGCTGACGCCAGGCTGCTTTCCCGGCGCTTCCCTGCCAGGGGAACCATGCCCTCGCCCATGACTTTACTTTGTTTGGAGGAAATTTTGGCAAAGATTGCGGAAGAAAAAGCTCCGTCCGAGATGTCGGAGAAATTGAAGGCCCTTGAGGCTGCAAGGCTTCAGATTGAGAAAGAGTTCGGCGCGGGCTCGCTGATGAAGCTGGGGACCAGCACCGACCTTGGTTCCGTGGATGTCGTTCCCTCCGGCTCCATCCTCCTGGACGAGGCCCTCGGGGTCGGCGGCTATCCGCGCGGAAGGATAATCGAGATGTACGGTCCTGAGAGCTCGGGTAAGACAACGCTCGCGCTCCATGCCGTGGCCGAGGCGCAGAAGCTGCACGGAATCGCGGCATTCATAGACGCGGAGCACGCGCTGGACCCGATATACGCGAAGAACCTCGGCGTGAACATAGACGAGCTGTGGGTTTCCCAGCCGGACACCGGGGAGCAGGCCCTGGAAATCTGCGAGAACCTCGTCCGCTCCGGAGCGGTTGACATCATCGTCGTCGATTCCGTTGCCGCCCTGACACCCCAGAAGGAAATCGAGGGCGAGATGGGCGACTCGGTGATGGGCTTGCAGGCCCGCCTGATGAGCCAGGCCCTGCGCAAGCTGACGGCCATAGTCGGCAAGAGCAAGTGCATCGTCGTATTCATCAACCAGATCCGCATGAAGATTGGCGTGATGTTCGGCAACCCCGAGACGACGACGGGCGGCAACGCGCTCAAGTTCTATTCGTCGGTCCGCCTTGAGATCCGCCGCATCGAGTCCATCGGCGGCAAGGGCGAGGAGGACGTGCTTGGCAACCGCGTCCGCGTCAAGGTCGTCAAGAACAAGGTTGCCCCGCCTTTCCGCAAGGTGGAGCTGGACATCTACTTCGGAAAGGGAGTCTCCGCCTCCGCGTCCATCCTGGATTCCGCCGTCAAGCACGGAATCATCGACAAGAAGGGCGCATGGTATACGCGCGGCGATGAGAAGGTCGGCCAGGGCAAGGAGAACGCCGTCGCCTTCATCGAGGGCAACCCTTCCTACCGGATTGAGCTGGAGCACGCGCTCCGCGACAAGCTCTTCCCCGGCCAGGTGCTCAAGACCAAGGAAGGCGAGCCTGTCAGCGATGCCGAGATAAAGGAATATGAGCGGAAGATGCGGGAGAAGGGCGTCGGCACGGGAAACCTTGTCACCGACGCGGAGAAATCCCCTGAGGCGGCATCTCCTGCTGCCCCTGTTTCGCCTGCCAGCCCTGCGGCATCCGTCACGGCTGACAGCGCTTCTGCCCCTGCCGCACGGCCTCGGGGCAGGCCGCGCAAGAACCCCGAGGAGGCGGCTCCTGCTGCTTCCAGCCCTGCCGCCGTATCCCTGGCCAAGGCCGCGTCCGAGGACAGGCCCAGCCCCGACGAGCTTTTCTAGGGCTTGACTAAGAGGCCGAATTGTTTTATATTGCGGTCTATGATGAACATGCTTCTAGGGCTACAGCTTCTTCTTTCTCTAACATGCCGAAAGTAGCTGGGGTGCCTTTATTCCTTCATCATCTGTATTAGATTTTGGAATTGCAGGACCTGCTGCTTCGGCGACAGGTCCTTTTTGTTTTTAAATTCTTTTGTAAGGAGTTGAATATGTCAGTCATGAATCCGAAAGGCAAGTACGCGCCGATTGCGGACATCCCGCTGGAAAGCAGGGAATGGCCTTCCCGCCACATCACGAAGGCCCCGCTCTGGTGCTCGGTCGACCTCCGCGACGGCAACCAGGCCCTCGTGAACCCGATGGGAAT
>JAFSSU010000117.1 GCA_017450845.1 Treponema sp. | reverse complement strand
TGGAGGGCCCCGTCGCCGACGACTTCGTCGCCCAGGTGAGCGAGGTCCTGCTGGACCAGGCCCTGCTGATTTCCGGCGCGGAGCTGAAGGACCCGGCGGACTTCGTCAAGGCGATGAACTCCCTCCTGTCCAAGTAGTATATAATAGAAGAAAACAACCGGCCCCGCTGTCACGGCGGGGTCCTGCCCCCCTTCCGGCCTCCGGGAGGGGGCATTAGCCCCTAGGGCTGACCTGCCAGAATACCTTCGTTCTCAATCAAATCTTCCGCAAGGTTTTTGTAGTCAAGGTTGTCGATGCCGTTCGCACCAGATTCGATGAGCGTGGACAGTTTGGAGCCATAATACAGCCGCATTGCCTCGCGGAATCCTGTTCCCAAGCGATCCGCCAGGTATCCGATGATGCTGGCCTCCAGTTCCTGCCGGTAGAATGCCGTAAGTTCGTCCTTGTCAACCATTGCTCTTGGCTCCAACGATATACGAGGATTGGAAGGTTAGGACTTTTTCCAGTACCTCCTGGTTAGTAATGCAGATTTGATTGCTTTTTTTGTAGAAACGTATCTCTTCCAAAGTCCTCTGTTTGTCCCAGAGTCCCCGGAAATACATATTTACCGACTTGAACACGTCATCATCTGCGACAGCCCCGATTATGATGTCATAATCCTTGTAAATTTCATTTCCTTTCCGGCAATCGCAGACAAAGTCAAGCCAATCCCCATCTTCCGATTCAAATGTCAGGACTTTGTATGCGGAGAGGTTGTCTGCCAGTTCAAAGACATTCACCGTGGCTACCCCGTTCTGAGTCCTGTCTGCCTTGCGCAGTGCCCATTTCTCCGCTTGAGGCTTGAAAGCTGTTGTATAGAAGCCTTTTCCGAAATCCAGATAGTTCTTTGAGAACGATATGTTTGGCTTTTTGACCTCTCCTGCGGAACCGTGATAGACCGTCATACCGCCTTCTTTTCCTTCATGAACTCGGTTATGTCTTCCACAAGCCCCTGTTCTCCCATCGAATGAAGGACATCGTAGTGCTTTATGATATAATCGTCTAGGATATGTGTCTCATCGAGGGCATGGTAAACCTCGCGGGGAGACTTCTTCCACGCCCGGGCGAGTTGGTGGATGAGAAAGACCGAGAACTGCAGTTCTGCTTCTTTGCAACAGCTTTCCATAATAATCTAGTCTAGCATGGATTGACGCTTTTTTCAACAAAGGCAGAAAAACAGGTGACAATCCCGCAAAACTGTGTTATAATGCGGTACAAGTGTTTGTGCGTCAAGGAGCGTCCGTATATGCGTCGAACAAAGTCTTTCCTTTCGGTTGCGGCAGCCGCGCTGTGCCTCATTCCGGCCATGCTGTGCCCGCTTGTTCTGGCTTCCTGCCCCGGTAACGGCGGTGCGATGGACTCCGATGATGATACATATACCCTTGGGGGAGCGGGGGGGGCTTCTCTAATGGTTCTAATTCCATTAGTAATAACGAAATAAGCGCGTGGGAAATACTTGATTTATCCAACAGCGGGGACATGGAGCGCGTCGTCGCGCTGCTCTCGGGCGGCTCCGGCTCAAGCGGTGGGACGGACGGTCCCATCACCCAGACAGTCACCTTTAACAAGAACGACATAGGTCTCCCCGATGATGGAACGCTCACGCTCGTCATCACGGGCGACGGCGTGGACGTGGACAAGACCGGCACGGCGGACGCAGACGGAAACGTGACCTTCGAGATTCCCGGCATCCTGACGGGGACGGAAATCACGGTCACGCTGACGGTCAAGAGCTCGGACGGCACCATCCTCTACAAGGGCACGAACACCCAGACCCTAGTAGGAAGCGAATTTATCGTGGACGTAAAGTTGAAAGGTCAGTTCTTCGGAAGCAAAATGCCGGGCGAAGCATTGGCAGTCGGCGACATTGTGTTCAATGACGGAAGTGCCGAACCTTACAGTGCCAGCCTTACGCTCTCGGATGAGCAGTCGGCCGCCGCCGTTGCGGTTATCTATGACGCAAGCGGGAAAGGCGTGGGATTGAAGCAGGGAACGGACAAATGTTGGGCTGCGTTCGGTAAGGCAGGCTATAGTAAAATAGATGCGCTTTTTGCCAGGGATATGAGCGGAAGTGATGTGAGTGATACCGTGTTCGCAGGAGTCGGGGCGACGGACGGAAGCGGAAGCCTTGCGGCGTTGAAAGCCGCCGTCTCTGACTACAGCGCGGCGAATTACTCCGCATGGGCTTTCGTCGAGGACTACGCTACAACGGCGGGCCTTATGGGTGAGTATGCGAGCGGATGGTACATGCCGAGCATAACGGAGCTTTGCAAGCTGACGCAGGCACGGGTCACCGTGAATTCCGCGCTGGACAAGATTTCAGGTGCTTCTCGAATGTCTGGTACATACTGGTCATCCAGTCAAGGCTATGATGAAGTATATCAAGCTTGGACCGTCCGTTTTTTGAGTAACCGTCCGATTGAGGGCTCCAAGGACTCCTCATACTCGGTTCGCGTTATCCGTGCTTTTTAGCAGCCGCCCCCTCTGCGGTGTTGCCCTGCCCGCGCCGTAAGCCGTGCCCCTGTGCTGGCTCTGTCCTAACGCGGAAGGGGCGGGGGCGGAGCTTCCCGTGTGGGGCGATTCTGCCCGCCGGGAACGTATGGAACAGCCCCCGAAGCGGACATTTACTGCCACATCTGAGGGAACGTATGGGGACACCCCGCGGGAATACGTTCCCGTCACCCGGAGGCATGCATCCACCCTGTCACAGCTGCTATAACTGTCCTGTCACAGCTACTATGACTGCCCTGTCACACTTGCTGTGACTGCTCTGTCACACTTGCTATGACAGGACAGTCTGGTACCGCTAAGATGGAAAGCCTGAGTGGCGGTGCCCGGGTTGTCCTCGTACATGAAAAAAAATTTGCCGAATTGTAGTATTTTCGCTATCTTGACATTAGTAAAACTTGCCGTGGGCAGGTCACGCACCCTCACGGCTTAGGATATTAGAGGAGTCAGATACAATTATGGCTAAACAGTTGATTTACAATGAGGAAGCTCGCAAGAAGATGTTGAGCGGCGTCGAGCAGATTGCCCGCGCCGTCAAGGTTACGCTCGGTCCCTGCGGCCGCAACGTCATGCTGGACAAGAAGTATGGCGCACCGACCATCACTAAGGACGGCGTCACGGTCGCCAAGGACATCGAGCTCAAGGATCCCTATGAGAACATGGGCGCCCAGCTCGTCAAGGAAGTCGCCAGCAAGACCAACGATGTCGCCGGAGACGGAACTACGACCGCCACGGTCCTCGCCTATGCGATTGTCCGCGAGGGGCTCAAGGCCGTCTCTGCCGGAATGACCCCGATCGAGATCAAGAGGGGAATCGACAAGGCCGCCGCCCTCGCCATCGCCGAGGTCAAGAAGAACAGCCGCGCCGTCAAGGGCAACGAGGACATCACCCACGTCGCGACGATTTCCGCCAACAACGACCCCGAAATCGGTAAGATTCTCGCCGACGCGATTGAGAAGGTCGGAAAGGACGGAGTCATCACCGTCGAGGAGTCCAAGAACATGGACACCACCGTCAAGACCGTCGAGGGAATGCAGTTTGACCGCGGCTTCATCAACTCCTACTTCGTCACCGACCGCGAGAGGATGGAGTGCAATTACTCCGATGCCTACGTGCTCATCTACGACAAGAAGATTTCCACGATGAAGGACATCCTTCCCCTGCTGGAGAAGGTCGCCCAGACCGGCAAGCCCCTCGTCATCATCTGCGAGGACATGGACGGAGAGGCCCTTGCGACGCTCGTCGTCAACTCCATCCGCGGCACGCTCAAGTGCTGCGCCGTCAAGGCCCCGGGCTTCGGCGACAGGCGCAAGGAGATGCTGCAGGACATCGCCATCCTGACGGGCGGAAAGGTCATCACCGAGGACCTCGGCCTCAAGCTGGAGAACGCCGAGATCGCCGAC
>JAFSSU010000116.1 GCA_017450845.1 Treponema sp. | reverse complement strand
CCATCGAGGGCATAGAGGTCTTTCTGGTGAACGGGAATATGTATCCCACACCATCTGCCCTGCGCAAGATTGCCCTGTACACAGAGGGCGGACTGGAGACGAGCGACAGGAAGATTCTTGATGAGCTTGCGGGTCTACGCGAGGAAATCCGCGGAATCCGCAGCTTGACAGAATAGGCGCTTTGCTGTAGCATACAGGCAAATTGCGGGTGCTTTTCTTCGGAGCGCACTCTGGGGCAGACCAATGCGTTGGTCTGCCTTTTTTGTATGCTATGTGATTAACGCGCTCGTGCGGGGGCCCGTCCGTTCCTCTAATTCCGCAAGCAGCCGATTGGCACGACCAGAACTCCGTCTTCCCGTTTGTATGCGTAGCGACCTACACCTGTCAGGACCATCAGGAAAGAGGGCTCGTGCATCTTTTCCGTGTCAATCTTGGAGGCCAGTTTCTTTAGGTTCTTGCCCGCTTCTTCTATCAGGCTGTCTCCGCCGAGTTTTATCTCTATGAGGCCGTACTTTCCGTTCCGCAGGTGGACGATTGCATCGCATTCAAGTCCGGTATTGTCACGGTAGTGATAGACTGTCCCGTCAAGGCTTTCTGCAAACACGCGCAGATCCCGGACGCACATCGTTTCAAAGAAAAGCCCGAATGTGTTCAAATCATTCAGCAGGTCGTCAGGACCGGCACCGAGGCTCGCAACGGCAATAGAGGGATCGACGTAATACCGGGTGTCGGAAGTCCGGATTGCGGACTTGGAGCGGAGATTCGGGTTCCATGCGCTCATGTCTTCAATCACGAAGATTTTTCTCAGGGCGGCCAGATATGAATGGACGGTATCCTCGTTCACGCTGGCAGAATCGTTCGCAAGAATGTCATTCGCAATCACTGTCGTTGCGGCCTGGCTTCCTTGATTCCTCGCGAAGGAGCGCATGATCCGCTTTACGCGCTCTTCGTTCTTTGGAATTCCGTCCGCGCGGGTGACATCTGATTTTACAACGCCATCGAAATAGTCAAAGGCTTGCCGCAAAGCCGCTTTTTCATCCAGGTCAATGGCACCCGGCCAACCTCCCCTGCAAATCAGGAAGGCAAGTTTCTCTATGTCATTCGGATTCTCGCCGTCCACATCCTTGTTTCCTTCAAACAAATTTTTCAGGCTGACTTCGCCCGTTGAGTCTCCTGATTCAAACAGGGACATCGTGCGCATCATAAGCCATGAGAAGCGTCCCGTGCCGGAGTGGGTGATATCCTTTGTGTCGGGGGGAACGGCTGAACCTGTAAGGATGAACTGTCCCATAAGCCCCCGCTGGTCAACTTCATATCTGATTGTATCCCAAAGGGTCGGAGCTATCTGCCATTCATCAATAAGGCGTGGGGTGTCGCCACGTAAAAGCCGCTGGGGGTTCAATTTCGCGAGGTCAAGATTCTGTGTTTTTTCAGACGGATTGTCCATGTGCAGTATGCTTCCTGCTTTCTGTGCGGCGGTAGTTGTCTTCCCGCACCATTTGGGCCCCTCAATAAGTACCGCGCCTTTTGCCTCAAGCCTGTCCTGGAGGATTGAATCAACGATTCGGCTCCTGTATTCCTTCATATACGCATTATAAGCTGTTTTTCGGCGTTTTGTAAAGTTTTTTTTCGGCGTTTTGTAAGACTTTTTTTCGGCGTTTTGTAAGAATCTTTTTCGGCGTTTTGTAAATGGGATGTTGTCTGGGGGATATAATGATGTATCTTTCCTTAAATCGTTACATTTTCATTCTCTTTTCCTTGCTTTTGACGGGAACTGTGCTATAATGGGATAATATGGAAAGGAAAACAGGCGTTGTAGTCCCCCTTTCCGCCCTGTATACGAAAGACTGCGAGGCGGCGGGTGATTTTTTGGCTCTGAAGGATTTCGCGGACTTCTGCGAGAAGTGTTCCCTCGGTGTGATCCAGCTGCTCCCCGTAAACGACACGGGTACCCAGTCGTCCCCCTATTCCGGGCTGTCGGCGTATGCCCTGCACCCTATGTTCATCAGGATAGACGCGCTGCCGGAATTTGACGAGGCCTACAAGATGGACTCGGCCTTCGCCAAGGCTTACCGGGCATTCAAGAAGGATTTCAAGTACAGCCCCCGCTTTGACTATGACAAGCTGACCCAGCGCAAGACCGAGCTGCTTCACCTGCTCTACAGTTATATAGAAAAAAGATGCGCGGGCAAGGTAAAGCCCAAGGCTCCGCCCAAGCCCAAGAAGGCGGCAGCGGGTGAGGCTTCCGCGGAGGCAAAGGCCGCAGCTCCGGCCGCCCCGGCCAAGCTGACCCCTCCCACGGAAGAGTATGCGGCCAAGCTCAAGGGCGAGCTCGATGCCTTCATCCGCAAGAACGCATGGATAACTTACTACGCGGTTTTCAAGGACCTCAAGGACTCCGCCATGCAGGCGACATGGAAGGCATGGCCTGACGAACTCAGGAACCTGGACCGCAAGCAGATTGAGCTTCGCTGGAACAACAAGGCGCACCGGTCCAGCCACAACTTCTTCGTATGGTGCCAGCTCAGGGCATCCGAGCAGTTCCAGGAGGCCGCCGACTACGTGAAGGGCAAGGGCATCACGCTCAAGGGAGACCTTCCCATCCTGATGAACGACGACAGCGCGGACTGCTGGGCATGGCCGGAATACTTCAATCAGGAGCAGCTGGCAGGCTCCCCGCCGGACGGCGAGAACCCCGTCGGCCAGAACTGGGGCTTCCCCACATACAGCTGGGACAAGATAGCCGCGTCTGACTTCGCCTGGTGGAAAGAGCGGGTCACGCTCGCCGCCCGTTACTACGGGGCGTTCAGGATTGACCACATACTGGGCTTCTTCCGTATCTGGAGCGTCCGCCGCGGCGAGACGACGGCATACTTGGGCCACACGACCCCCTGCTCTGCGATAAGCCTTGAGAAGCTTGAGGATGCGGGATTCGACGAGGGCAGGATAAACTGGCTTTCCAAGCCCCACATTCCGACCGGCCTCATCGAGGACATCACCTGGAACCATGACGAGGCGGTGGCAATCCTGTCCAAGCTCTGCGACCGCGTGGGCGAGGAGGAGCTTTGGAACTTCAAGGAAGAGATTCTCACCGACGGGCAGATTTACTCCCAGCCCCTCGCCGATGACGAGGGCAAGGACAGAAGGCTCAAGGATGCCCTTGCCCGCAAGTGGCGCGACAGGGCCCTGATCAGGCAGGAGGACGGCAGCTTCATCCCGGTTTACTCCTACCCTGAGTCCACGGCGTGGAAGTCGCTCAACGGTGAGGAGCAGTCCAAGCTCCGAGAGCTTTTCACCGAGAACGCGGAGAAAGAGGACAAGCTCTGGGAGAAGCAGGCCCTTGAGACCCTGACCCCGATATGCCGGGCAACCGGGATGATTCCCTGCGCGGAGGACTTGGGGGCGAGCCTTGCCTGCATGCCCGGAGTGCTCGACAAGGTGGGCATACTGAGCCTGAAGGTCGTCCGCTGGAACCGCGACTGGGGGACGGACGGGCAGCCTTATGTTCCATTCAGCAAATACCCGGCGATGAGTGTCTGCACGACCTCCGTCCACGACAGCCCCACCTTGCGCCAATGGTGGAACAACGAGAAGCAGTCCGTCGAAGCATACCTCCGGCTGGTCTCTGACGGCGGGAACGGCAGCGGGGACAATGCCGGCAACACCGAAGCCCTGCCGAATAAAGACGATGCCTTTGACGAGAAAATCGCGGCATTCTGCCTGGAAAGCTCGGCGAAGACGGGAAGCAACTGGCTGATCAACCCGCTGCAGGACTACCTCTTCCTGAACCAGAAGTATTACAAGGAGAGGCAGGACGACGAGCGGATCAACGTGCCGGGAAGCGTCAACAGCTTCAACTGGACTTACCGCATGCCGGTAAGCGTCGCTGAGCTGGAGAAGGACACTGCCCTGATAGAGGGAATAAAGAAAATCGCAACAATACACGACAAGGCGTGAGTGAGAGGTGAATATGCGTTTGTCATACAATGAGTTTCATATAAGCCGCCAGGTGCGCGACCTGTGCAAGTTCGACCAGAGCCTGTACTCCTCCTGCGGCAACGTCATCCTTGCGGACATGAAGTCCGTCCACAAGTTCCAGACCAAGCTGAACGAGCTGTTCGTCAGCCGGGGAGAGAAGGAGAAGCAGGTTTCCGCCGGAAACCTGAACGCGATGGGCCTCATCGACGAGATTCTCCATTACGTCTGCATGCTCTTCCGCCGGGACAAGGCCCCCTCCTGCTTCACGATGCTTCTTGAGGATTTGGACAGCTACTTTGGCGGCAAAGACAAAGTTGACGAGCTGCTCTACCAGTTCATGGACGAATTCCCCCCGCTGGAAGTCTATCAGGGCAAGTGCAGCAAGGAGGACTTCCTTGCCCGCACCGCATATGACCCGGGAACCAAGAAGGACAGGCCCAACCGCGAGCAGGTGCTGGAGGAGCTTGTCATGCTGCACCTTGCCAACGAGAACCCTGCCTTCCATCCCTTCCAGATTCTCTTTGACGACAAGAAGCTTTCGGAGAACCCCCTCTATGTAAAGACTTGGAACCAGATAAAGGCATTCTTCAAGACACAGCCGGTATTCGGCCCCAAGAACAACGACCTCATCAATATGTTCAAGGAGCCGGTCATAGCATCCCCGACATCGCTCAAGGGCCAGCTGGACTACATCCGCAAGTACTGGGCGGACTTGCTCGGCGAGTGGCTCCGCCGCCTGCTTGAGGGAATGGACACGATATCGGAAGAAGAGAAGGCCGCGTGGCATCCGACCAACGGCGGCGACCCGGACATGTCCCCCTACTCATACGACGACCTCATGCGGGAGTACGAGCGATTCAGCCCTGACAAGGACTGGATGCCCAAGGTCATACTGATGGCGAAGACCGTCCTGGTCTGGCTTTACCAGCTTTCCAAGAAGTACGAGCGTGACATCAGCCGCCTTGACCAGATACCCGACGAGGAGCTGGACCGCCTGCGCGACGAGGGCTTCACCGGCCTCTGGCTGATCGGCCTCTGGCAGAGAAGCTGGGCGAGCAAGAGGATAAAGCAGATAAACGGAAACCCCGAGGCGGCATCATCCGCATACTCCCTCTATGACTACGAGATTGCGGACAACCTTGGCGGCTGGGGTGCGCTGGACAACCTGCGCAAGAGATGCTGGATACGCGGAATCCGCCTTGCCGCGGACATGGTTCCCAACCACACGGGCATGGACGGCAAGTGGGTCATCGAGCATCCCCAGTATTTCATCACCCGGCGCGACTGCCCCTTCCCCCAGTACAGCTTCAACGGCGAGAACCTGAGCCAGGACTCCCGCGTGTCGATATACCTGGAGGACCACTACTACTCCAAGAGCGACTGTGCGGTCTGCTTCAAGCGCGTTGACAACTACACCGGCGACACGGTATACATCTACCACGGCAACGACGGGACGGGCATGCCCTGGAACGACACGGCGCAGATTGACTTCCTGAACCCGGAGGCGAGGGAGGCCGTCATCCAGCAGATTATGAAAGTCGCCTCCAACTTCCCGATCATACGTTTTGACGCGGCGATGGTCCTTGCCAAAAAGCACATACGCCGCCTCTGGTACCCGGAGCCGGGACACGGCGGGGACATAGCGACCCGCAGCCAGTCGGCCCTCACGTCCGACGAGTTCGAGGCGCGTATTCCAAACGAGTTCTGGCGCGAGGTCGTGGACCGCTGTGCCCGCGACATGCCCGACACCCTGCTGCTCGCCGAGGCCTTCTGGATGATGGAAGGCTACTTCACCCGCACGCTCGGAATGCACCGGGTCTACAACTCCGCCTTCATGAACATGCTCAAGAAGGAAGAGAACCAGAAGTACCGCGACACGGTGAAGAACACGATAAAGTTTGACCCGCAGGTACTGAAGAGGTTCGTCAACTTCATGAACAACCCCGACGAGGAGACCGCCGTCGCCCAGTTCGGAAAGGGGGACAAGTACTTCGGTGTCTGTACGCTGATGGTCACCATGCCTGGCCTGCCGATGTTCGGCCACGGTCAGATAGAGGGCTTCGAGGAAAAGTACGGCATGGAGTATACGCGGGCATACCGCGACGAGGTACAGGACGAGGGGCTCGTGCACCGGCACTGGACCGACATCTTCCCCCTGATGCACCGCCGCTACCTCTTCTCCGGCGTGGACAACTTCCTCTTCTACGATGTCTGGGACAACGGACACGTCAACGAGAACATCTTCGCCTATTCCAACGGTTCCGGCAAGGAGCGGACGATCGTATTCTACAACAACAAGTACGAGCGCGCCCAGGGCTGGATCAAGCAGTCCTGTGAGTATGCGGTCAAGACGGGCAGCGGGGACAACGACAAGGCCATGGTCTCCAAGACCCTCTCGGAAGGCCTCCTGCTCAGCCCCGGATGGAAGAACTACTGCATTTTCCGCGAGCACCGGGCCGGCCTCTGGTACGTCAGGAAGAGCGACGACATCATCAACCAGGGAATGTTCGTCGCCCTGAACGGCTTTGAGTACCAGGTCTACATGGACGTGCAGCAGGTGGAGGACACGGCTGAAGGCAAGTACGCCAAGCTCCACGAGCTTCTGAACGGAAGGGGGACCGAGGACCTTGACGTGGCATGGGAGGAATACCGCTACAAGGATTTGTACGCCGTGCTGGAGAAGTTCGCCACGCCGGAATTCCTTACTTCCCTGCACAATCTCTTTGCGAGCGACGAGGAGCTTGAGGAGAAGAAGGAAAAGCGCCCTGTCCTGAAGGAGCTCTTCGCCTCCGTGGAGGAAGCGGCCCTCGCCTATTACGAGAAGGAGGAGGAAGTCGCCAAGGAGATCGCGGCCCTGGAAGAGGGCGAAAAGAAGGCCGGCGAGAGCGCAAAGACTGCCAGCAGTCAGAAGGCCAAGCGCAACAGCAAGAAGTCCGTCAGCGCGAGCCCGGAGGAGCGGTGGACCGGCTTCAAGACCCAGGTCGAATTCCTGTACGACAGCTACAAGGCTCAGGAGTCGCCGTTCGAGCAGGAGCTTGCCAAGGGGCCGAAGGGCTCTGCCAATGCGCCCGACATTCTCACGGCGTTCGCGATGGTCTCTTCTGCGGGGCAGCACTGCCTGCGCAAGTGGGGCTACGCGAGGAAGCTGACCGAGTACCTGACCCAGGCAGGTCTCAAGGCAGACGGCATGAAGGAAACCTTCCTGAACATCTTCTCGCTGATGTCCGCCCGCAGCCTGAACTTCGGTGCGGCGAGCTACCTGAGCTCCGCATACGAGCTTGCCCGTGAGCTGACCTACGGAGAGCGGGCCTTCGCCCTGACCGGAGCCAACGAGTTCAACGGAATCCGCTGGTTCAACAAGGAGCGGATGGACCTGACCCTCTGGTATCTGCTCGCCGCGGTGTCCATGTACAGCCCGCGCATCATGCGGAACAACATCTTCAAGCTCTACAAGACCCTTTGCACCTCGCGTGACGGGGCCGAGTACCAGTGCGAGAAGTTCACGGAGGCCATCCGCCCCGCCAAGAAAGCGGCCAAGGCCAAGACATCTGCCAAGAAGCCTGCCGTAAAAAAAGAAACAGCCACCCCCGCAAAGAAGCTGGCTGACAAAAAGAAGAAGTAACTGCTACTTCAAACAGGAGCAGCCGTTGTAGTCCAGGTCGGTCAGTATTTCGGTATGATCGGGGAAGACTGCGACGGTGTGCTCCTCGTGGCAGGACCATCTGCCGTCGGCGGTGTAGACAATCCAGTCGTCCCCCGGCTTGCCGGTGATTACCTCGTCCGTCCCCTCGTTTATCATCGGCTCTATGGCGAGCACCATCCCCGCCTGTATGCGGGGGTTGGGGCCGGGCTCCGGGCAGTTGGGGATGGACGGGTCCTCATGCACGTCCAGTCCTACCCCGTGCCCGCAGTAATCGTAGACAACGCCGTATCCGTTCTGCTCATGGGTCACCTTGTAGACAGCCTTGGAGATGTCTTTGATGCGGTTCCCGGGGACGCATGCCATTATCCCTGCCATCAGGCTTTCCCGTGTCACCTGCACCAGCTTGCGGTGCTGGGGCTTGACGTTGCCGACCATGACCGTGTGGCTGCTGTCCGAGATGTAACCGTTCAGGTTTATCCCGATGTCGATTGAGACCAGGTCCCCGTCCTTGATGACCCTCTTCTTGGAGGGAATGCCGTGGATGACCTCCTCGTTTATGCTGATGCAGGTAGCACCGGGGAAGTTCTCCTGCCACCAGGCGGGCTTGCCCCCGTGCTTGGTCATGAAGTCCAGGCACCAGTCGTCCACCTGCTTGGTCGTCAGCCCTGCCTTTACGCGCGGCAGGACTTCGTTGAAAAGGTCTGCCAGAAGGTGGCAGCTCTCGCGGATTCCGTTTATCTCTTTCTCATTCTTCAAGCGTATCATATACAGTTCCTTTTTGTGTGGTTAGAAATATACAACTTTTCCGCTCTTTGTGCAATCACGTCCGGATGCGGAATTTCCCTGCCCCTGTCCAAAACTCCCGATTTCTGTTACAATCGGGGCATGACGAGCAAAGTATACATCATCGGACACAGGAACCCCGACACGGACTCCGTGGTTGCGGCAAAGGCATACGCGGAGCTCAAGCATCTCTTGGGACACGAGGAGTACAGGGCGGCGAGGGCCGGCCACCTTGCCCCCCAGACCGAGTACATCTTCAAACGCTTCAAGATGGAGCCCCCTGACTACATCCCCGACCTGGTCCCCAAGACGGCCTTCTACATGAACGACAAATTCGTCTCCGTCAGGGAGGACGTGTCCCTCTGGAAGGCCGTGGACAAGATGATAAGCACGAATGCCGCCGTCCTGCCCATCGTCAACGTGGACGGAACCTACCAGGGCATGCTCAACTACAACGCCTTCGCGCTGAACTCCTACAAGCTGCTCACCCCCAAGCACGGCGACATTTTCCTTGCCAGCCTGCACCTGATCGAAAAGACCCTGAACGCCACCCCCGTCGTGGAGTTCGACCCGGACGACTACTTCAACTGTTCGATCATGATAGGCGACGATGACATCGGGACCTTCGGCAAGCTTTTGGACGAGCACCGGAGCGAGAACATCATTGTCATAACCGGCGACCGCGAGGACATCCAGCGGATGTGCATCGAAAAGAAAGTGAAGGCCCTGATAATCACCAAGGACTACATCGTCAGCAAGGAGCTCCGCGACCTGGCTCGGAAGAACCGGGTCTCCATAATATCAGGGCATGACAGCACCGCGACGACCGCCATGCTGATAGAATACTCTTCACCCGTAAGCGCGATGGCAGACAAGCAGACCAAGCCCGTCCTTGCGAGCGACACCGTGCAGCGAATCCGCCCCCTGCTCGCCCAGAGTCCCTCACGTTGCCTTCCCGTCGTCAATGACGACTACAAGGTCATCGGCACGATAAGCGAGAGCGACCTGCTGCACGAGGCGAACGTCGAGGTCGTCCTTGTCGATCACAACGAGCCGACCCAGGCCGTCGAGGGCATAGAGCATTATGTCATCAGGGAAATCATAGACCACCACCGTATCTCCACGTTCAGCACCAGGCAGCCGATTACCTTCATCAACAGGCCGGTCGGCTCCACGTCCACGATAATAACGAACCTCTACCACGAGAACCACGTCTCGATACCGAAGGACATCGCGTCCATACTGCTCTGCGGCATCCTGAGCGACACGCTTATCCTTCAGTCGGCGACGACGACCGATCTGGACGTGCGCACCGCCGAGTACCTTTCCAGCATCACGGAGCTTGACATAAAGGAGCTGGGCAACGACATCATCAGGAGCGGAAGCCACATCGGCAGCAGGAGCGCGGACGACATCATCCGTCAGGACATGAAGGAATACAGCGAGGGCAAGCTCAAGTACACGGTCAGCCAGATAGAGGTGGACGGCACGCAGGAGCTGCTTTCGCGCAAGTCGGAGTTCCTGGACAAGCTGGAGGCCGTGCGGAGCGGCGGCAAGCTCTTGTTCTCCGCCCTGCTCGTCACCGACATAACCAAGCTTTCCAGCCTGATGCTGATTGCATACGACGCGAAGTTCTCCAGCATGCTGACATTCCCCAAGCAGGAGGACGACGTTTTCTACCTGAAGGACGTGGTCTCCCGCAAGAAGCAGCTGATTCCCCTCCTGAGCGAGCTCGTCGCAAAAGTCGGGGAGTAGGGGAGCGGACGAACCTGCCGGCGTGATTGTGTTTTCGCCCCGTGGCCATGCCCGGGGCGAATTTTTTTTAAGCTGGCGAATTTACGACATAAAAAGCCCTTTTCCTTCCTGTATATTAGGGTCAACAAGAATGATTCAGGAGGAAAAAGGAATGAGAATCGTCTGACGAGCCCCTTCCCGCAACACCGGAAAAGGAAGGGGCATTCAAGGCCTGCCGCAAAACGCTGTCAGCGGTAACGGCATGGTCTTTTAGGAAATACCGGAACGCCGGGGCCGGAAAAACATCACTCATTAACGAGGAAAAATATGAGACAGAATTTTATTAACATAGAAGACAACACGCCGAAGTCAGGCAAGCTTTCAATTGCCCTGTACCCCAACCAGATGCGCAAGACGGGAGGCAAGGCGACCAGCTATTACGCCCGCGTCGTCAACCGCAGGACGCTCAGGATGGAGGACATCTTCAACGACCTGCTTTCCGATGACGGCAGCACCGACACCGCCCAGATGAGGAAAATCTGGAACACCGTAATCAACGCGATTGCCTTTCGCATAAGCTCGGGTGTTTCGGTTGACTTCGGGCTGGGGGTGCTTTCGCCCGTCGTTACCGGAAGCTTCGCCAGCGAGCAGTCGGAGTTCAGCTGGGCCAGAAACCGCATCTCGGTGCAGTACAGGCCGTCGCAAGGCATGAAGGATACCATGGCCACCCTTGAGCCGGTCATCACCCGGGGAAAAATCGCTTGTCCCGAAGTGATCAGGGTATACGACCACGGCTCAAGCTGGGACAGCACGAATCTCACGGAAGAGCAGACGCTGGAATCCGGAACACTGACCCGTGGCAAGCTGCTTATCATCGAAGGAAAGAAGCTGTGCCTCGCGGGCGATCACGTTGATGTCGGGCTGTACTTTGTCAGCGAGACGAACCCTGACAAGTTCGTCAGGCTGAAGGCTGACGGGCTGTGCCGCAACCAGCCGACGGTCCTGGAGTGCCTTGTCCCCGAGGAGCTTGACTCGGATGACAGGTACAAGATTCGCGTGGTGACGCAGTACCTCGGCAAGGACAAATGCAGGGATGAGCCTCTGTCCGAGACATTCCCCACCGAGTTCACCGTAAACTAAAAAACATAACTGACCCGTCCCGGATTGCGATGCAGTCCGGGATTTTTTTTTGCCCGCCGGAACGTCCCGTCCAAACAAGCCGGAATTCATTTGCATACCGGTCGGAATTCTTTTGCGTACCGACTGGAATTCTTTTGTATACCGGTCGAAATTCTTTTGCGTACCGACTGGTATTTGTTTGTGTACCGGTCGGAATTCTTTTGTGTACCGGTCGGTATTCGTTTGTGTACCGACCGGAATTCTTTTGCATACCGACCGTGACCGGGACGCTCAAACTTGCCGGACGTTTCTCCAATGTGGACGCGGGGCTCCTGGACTTTGTCCGCCTCGCCAACGTGGGCAATAACACGAACTTCGACCAGGGGCAGCTGGGAATGTAATATGCCCATCATACGAAATGCAAAAAAAAAGATGCCGGTATTCTGGAACAACTCTACACGGAGATTGAAGAAGACGCTAAGACTGACGTGCACGCTCCTTTCAGTCAGCTGAAGGCGTTCGCAAGCCCGTTTTGCTTCTTCTCGATAAGTCTGTTCAGGTAAAACAAGCGTTCCATAGCACATCATACTGCAAAGTTTGCAGTACGGAGCCTCAAAAGCCAGACTTGCTCTGAGGCTCCTCTTGTTCAGCGGAATATCAGGCTATCTGCCCCTTGATTTTCCGCCCTTTGGTGTCCCGTTGCTTCTTCCGCCCCCGGAAGGCTTCCCCGTGGTGGACGGCCATCCGGCTCCGGGATTTGAAACAGGCGGGTTTCTTGTGCTCATATCATACCTCCGAATAAGTGATAGTCATACTTTAGCATGGCCTGTGCCTGATGCACAGAGCGGATTTGTGACTTTTTTTCGCCAAGAAACCATAACACAGCGAAAAAAGTCAGGAAAAGAGAGTTGAACCCCTCCTTGAAAGGGTGTAGAATCAGCTTACCTTATGAAACTGGAGAAAACTATGGAGTACAAGCCTGAAAATGACTATGGGAACCCGACTTTAGGAGAGGTTTCGGCCTTTGTCTTTGCCATGCTCGGAAGCTTCTGCGAGGAAAAAGGATTTCCGAAAGCCTTGCGCAACAAGTACATACAGGAACCAACATGTGAATTCAGTAGGTACGCATTTCATGACGGGAAATCGAATATGTCAATACTCGTTGACAGATTCAAGGACACAGTTTTCGGAAAATATAAGGCATGGAGCGTCGAGAACCATTTTCTCTTAAATTTTCCGAACTTCCTTGTTTCGTCCATAATCCGCCTTACTCATGTTTTCTCCAAAAGCAAACAATATTATATATTGCAGGTTGCCATCCAGTATTATTTCGGGTATATCGTTTATAAGAGAAAGCTGCTGAGGGCCGAAAATCCTGCCGCCGCAATACAGACGATGACGAAAGAAACGTATTCCGACATCATCAAAGAAATATCGAATGTCTGCATGGAACTGAACGACAGGGAGCTTTCTGAACAGGCAAAATGGAAGACGATAGAGGAGTTTCTAAAAGCAATAAAGGAAAGCCCAGCAAAAGAAAAAGACAAATCCGTTTTTTCCGCTAAGATTGTCCGCCATTATCTTTCCTTGAATTTTAAGAAGGCATTGATAGAAGTCTTTGAAATAAATAAAGATTCCTGTGAGGATCTTTTCAAATATATCTGTGAGAATACAGAAGATTTGGGTAATTTTGCTGAAGATGCAATTAAATTTGCACCGTTAAATGAACCAAAGATTAAACTGGACGATGAATCGGAATCTTCTGCATGGATTTGGTATGCACCGGCGATTACCGGACTTTGTACAGACCCTAGGGCTCGGGAGAAATTCGATTGTATGTCAGTAACGATCATGTCAAATTCAGTTTCGACATATTCCAAAGTCAACTACAGCAGCGATTCCTATAAATGCCATGCTCTTGAGACATCTTTTCCCGGTGAACCGCTTGCCGATTTCTACAGCAAGTGGCTCAAGGCCCGTATGTTGATTCTTTCCCTGCAATTTGACGAAAGCGAGTCTGATAAAGAGAGCATTCGTGATGCTCTTACGCTTTATAAAGAAGCATTTGACAGATACAAATATCTGGCGGGGAAGAACCTTGCGCAGTTCCTCGTTGATGCGATTTCCGCCGATGTCTATTTTAACAGGAAGTCTTTGAAAGACATAATCGGCAACTCACAGGACGACAACACGGTTGAAAGTTCGATTTTAAAGCCGGGAAAGTCGTACTGGGAATTCGGCTATGCCGTCGGGCTTTTGCCTGAAAGCTCGGAGAGAACGTATCTTGCAGCGTTCAACGCCGAAAAGAACTTCTGGGAAGCCTTCCCGCTTCCGAAATTCGAAAACCGTGATGCAGCAATCAAGCGGTATGAGGAGGAGATGGCTGACGAGGAGCTGAACGTCCTGAATATTGTCGCTGGACTTCCTGCTGGCAAGAAGATTAGCGGCAAGAGGAAAAAAATCGGCAGACGCAATTATTCCTCTCTTTCCATTGCGATTATGAAAGCCGAGAGCGAGGAAGACTTCAGGAATATAGGGGAATATATATACGAAGCCCCGGTTAAAAGTCTCATAAGCGATGATGAAAGCGGGGCGTCCCCTCTTGTCCGTGCCTTGCAGGAGTTCAAGAATTTGACCTATGGCTTCTCAAAGGAATACAGGATGAACAGGGCGCGAATCCTTTCTGATTACCAGAAAGAGTTTGATACTGTTGAAAGATATGTCGAAGGACAGTTTGCGGATTCATTTCTGAATGATGAGGATCTTGTGCCATATTTTGATAAATTCAAGAAGGAATACATCGGCAGGCTTATATCTGGATTCAGAAAGAACTGGAATTCATATACCAAGGACTTTACTCCTGAATTGACAGAAGACTTGCACGGAAAAGCAAATCTTCTGAAAACAGATGTGATTCTCCCCCTTATCGACAAGATTGCTGCATCAGAATACGCAGACACTCTTTT
>JAFSSU010000115.1 GCA_017450845.1 Treponema sp. | reverse complement strand
CTTTTATGATGACAAGGGAGACTATGAGCGGGCTCTGGAGTATTACCTCATGGCTCTGGACATTTGGAAGAAGGTTCTGGGAGAGGAGCATCTTGATACGGCAACAGCCTACAACAACATCAGTCTCGTTTATCAGGCCAAGGGGGACTATGAGCAGGCACTGGAGTATCAGCTTAGAGCTCTGGACATCCAGAATAAATCGTTCGGCGAGACACACCCCGACATGGCGACATATTATAACAATATCGGGTTCGTTTATGCTGCCAAAGGTGACTACGACCGGGCACTGGAGTATCAGCTTAAGGCTCTGGACATCAGGAAGAATTTGTTCGGCGAAGAACATCCCGATATGGCAATATCTTACAGCAGTATCGGAAAGCTCTATTATGACCAAGGTGACTATGCCGAGGCAACCTCTTATTGTAGGAAGAGCTGGAAAGCCATACGGAATTCGTCAAGATACAGAGAATCCCTAGACATTCTGGCGGCTCAATTCTTCTCCGGCATATCCGACACCGGCTTCCTCCGCGACACGCTCTCCCTCGCGATGGACACCGTGGAGAAGGCAAGGCTGGACATGTCGTCGATGAAGGACAGTCTGCTCAAGGAAGCCCTGCCCGTCTATTACTTTGGCGTGGACTTCGCGGCGAAGGACAAGAAACCCAAGAAGGCATTCGAGTACTCCGAGGCACTGCGGAGCCGTGGCTTCCTGGACCAGATGGGCACGGAGGCCGCACTCAGGCTGGACGGGGTGACGGACGGCGACAGGCAGCGGGTACAGGAGCTCGTCTCCCGCATATCCGCCGCCCGCGCGGAGCTGGAGCGGCAGGGAAGCATGACCAAGCAGGAGCGCGACGAGGCGCGGTACAAGAAGGCGGGCGACAATCTTGCAAGTGCGGAGAAGGAGCTTGCCCGCCTGGACGGGGAGATAGGCAGCCGCGTCCCCGCCTACACGCAGCTGCGGAACCCAACGCCCGTCAGCGTCAGTCAGGCACAGGACTGGTGCGGCAAGAGGCGTGCGGTGCTTGAGTACGTGCTCTGGTCGCCCGATATTGCCGGGAACACGGATACGAAGAACGCGGACATCGGCAGCTACTGCATCGTCCTGACGCAGAAAGGTGTCAAGACCGTGCGCCTGGACGGGGACTATGACTACGCGGCGGCCGTCAACAAGCTGCGAAACAAAGTGAGCGGCAGGAAGCAGGAATACCAGTTCGAGCAGGAGAGGAACGAGCTGTACAAGCATCTGGTCGCGCCCGTCCTGTCCAAGCTTTCCGGCATAGAGGAGCTCGTCATCGTGCCGGACGGCTGCCTTTCCTTCCTGCCCTTCGACATCCTGCGCAAGAAGGAGGGGGCAAAGTGCCTGGGCGACCAGTACGCCATTTCATTCTCGCCCTCCGTCTCCGTCAGCGTCATCGCGGACACGCACAAGGAAAGAACGGAAAGCGTCCTCGCGTTCGGCGGGGCATGGTACGACAAGACTTTGAGCGAGGCGGAGCACCGGCGGACGCTTCGGGGCGAGGGAACGCGCGGGGCTGCCAAGGGGGCTGACCGAGGCTCGCTCTCGACGGACTTCGCGCTCACGGCGGACAACGAGGCGCAGCTCGCCTATATGCGGAGCCACATCCGCGAGTACGGGCCCGGCGACTACTTCGCCAAGCTCACGTGGCAGGACCTGCCCGGCACGGTGGCTGAGCTGGACACGCTGAAGAACTTCGTCTTCACCTCCGGGAGCTATGACGAGCGCATGCAGAAGAGCGCGAGCGAGGCGGAGCTGAAGAAGCTCTCCTCCTCCGGGAAGCTGAAGGACTATGCTGTGCTGCACCTCGCCTGCCACGGCTACTTTGACAGGAACATCGCGGACATGTCCAGCGTTCTGTTCTCGGAGGTGTCGGGCAAGCTCTCCGGTTCGTCGCAGGACGACGGATACCTGACCATCCCTGAGACGGCGGTGCTCAGCCTGGACGCGGACATGGTGTGCCTTTCCGCATGCGAGACAGGGCTTGGCGAGGTAAAGAGGGGCGACGGCATGGTGGGGCTTTCCCGCGCGTTCATGGTCGCCGGGGCGGACCGCGTGGGCGTGAGCCTCTGGTGCATCGACGACGAGGCGACGGCTGAGTTCATGACGCTGATGTACCAGAAGGTCCGGCAGGAGGGCAAGTCCTACTCCCGGGCCTACCGCGAGGTGAAGGCGGAGTTCCGCAGGAGCG
>JAFSSU010000114.1 GCA_017450845.1 Treponema sp. | reverse complement strand
ATCGGAATCGGCGTGCTGGAGGCCGCTATCCTCGCCTACGTCTTCATCGTCATGAGGCGGCAGTAGCTGCAAGATGGACGCGCTACAATTCCTGTACAGGACGGTCCCCGGGAGGGCCCTGCTCAGGCTGCTGGCCGCCCCCGCCCTGTCCCGCTCGTGCGGGGTCTTCCTGGACTCCCCCCTCTCCGCGTTCCTGATAAAGGGCTTCGCCCGCAGGAACGGGATACGGCTAGAAGACTACGAGACTGACGGCATACGGACCTTCAACGAATTCTTCAGGCGGAAGATAAAGGAAGGCAAGAGGGCTTTCGACATGAGCCCCTCCGCCCTCTGCGCCCCCTGCGACGGGCTGCTCTCCGTCTGGCACATAGACGGGGACGGCGGCAGGGTCATCCCGGTCAAGCAGTCATCCTACACCGTCGCCTCCCTGCTCCGGGACGAGGAGCTTGCCGCCCGCTTCCGGGGCGGGACCTGCCTCGTATTCAGGCTCTGCGTGGACAACTACCACCGCTACTGCTACGCGGACGGGGGGCGGAAGGGAAGGAACGTCCATATCCCCGGCGTGCTGCACACCGTCCGCCCCGTCGCGCTCGGGACGCTTCCCGTCTTCGCGGAGAACAGCCGCGAGTACACGGTCATAGAGAGCCCCGTCTTCGGCCCGCTCGTGCAGATGGAGGTGGGGGCGATGCTCGTCGGAAGGATAGTGAACCTGGAGGGCGAGGGCGAGGCCGTCCGCGGGAAGGAGAAGGGATTCTTTGAGTACGGCGGCTCCACGGTCATCGTGCTCGCGGGCCCGGGGAAAGTCTCCGTCCGCGCGGACATAGAGGAGAGCTCCCGCCAGGGAAAAGAGACCCCCGTCCTGATGGGGGAGAGGGTCGGTACGGGTCCCGCCGGGGATGGCATCTGAAGGAGGAAAGGATGTGTATCACTTGGATTGTCTACGCGCTTTTCATCGCGCTCCTCGTCTGGGGAGGCAAGTTCGCGGGCTTCGGAAGCGCACGGTTCCACGGGGACTCCTCGGGCCTCGGCGTGACAAAATCCGTCAGGGGAATCGCCGCGGCGGGGATTATCCTGCACCACATCTCGCAGGAGTCCGCCTTCCAGAAGGCCGGAGCGATCCAGGCCTTCTGCAACATCGGCTTCATCTTTGTCGCCGTGTTCTTCTTCTGGTCCGGTTTCGGCCTCATAAAGAGCCTTGGGAGCAAGCCCGATTACCTAAAGGGATTCATGAAAAAGCGGGTGCTCCGCGTCCTCGTCATTCCCTTCTATGTGAGCGTCATCCTCTACGCCCCGCTCCACCTGCTGTCGGGAGGGCCCATGACGGCCACCCACTGGATATGCAACTTCCTCGGTATCACGATGATGAACGAGTACGCCTGGTACCCGATCGTCGCGGCCATCCTCTACGCGGCCTTCTGCCTCGCCTTCAGGAAGCTCAGGGGCGACGGGCCCCGCTTCGTCCTGATGGCGGCCGTCATCCTCGCCATGGGCTTGCTCTTCTGCGTGAGCGGGCACTTCGCGTGGTGGGCGGGCGAAAAGAACTGGTGGCTCACGCGGCTCGGCTGGGAAAAGGCGAAATGGTGGATGCAGATGAAAATCTTCTGGTTCTCGGGCGAGTGGTGGGTCAACTCATGCCCCGCCTTCCTCGTGGGGATGCTCTTCGCCCGTCATGAGGAAGGCATCCGGGCCTGGTTCGCGCGTGCCTACTGGCGCAAGCTTTTCCTGCTGGCCCTGCTGACCGCCGCCCTCACCGGGCTTTCCGCATTCGGCCAGTGGAAGTTCGGCTACTGGACAGAATTCTCCGGCAGGGGCCCGGGCATACAGGACAAGATGCTGACCTACCTCATGCAGGTCCCCCAGGCCATGATCGTGGTCGCCCTGATGTTCGCAGTCATGCTCAAGTATCACGCCTCCAACCCGGTCACCCGCTTCATGGGAAATCTCTCGCTGGAGACCTATATGATGAACCTGATGGCATTATCCGCCTTCCGGTTCCTTCTTTATAGGGGAACGGCCCCGGACGGTGACCCGCTCCCCTATTACTGGGCAGGGAGCGGCAACCTGGCCCTCTATGCCGCCGCAGTCATCGCGGCGACCATAGCCCTTGCCCTGCCCTACCGCTGGCTCTGCGACCTCGCCCGGAGGCCGCTCACCGCCTGAACTCGTAGCGGGTCACGGTGATGTTGCCGAAGCCCCTGTCCGTCACGATCTCGAAGTCCCCGTCGGGGTTGAAGCGGAACTCCTGGTCGTCGTCCACGGCCTTTGCCGTCCATACGGGGACATCGCGGAAGGCGGCGGCGGGCTTGGGGTCAGCAGGCTCCAGCCACAGCTCGCGCTTCACGTCCGAGTCAATCGGCGCGGCCCCGGCACCGTCCCTGGCCTGCTTTGACTCCGATCCCTTGCAGACCCAGAGGTCGTTTATGCCGAGCCTCTGTATGAACCATTCTTTCTGGAGCTTGCTCCTCCTGTCATACGCGTCGGCATACTTGCCGTAGCCCGTGCTCTGGACGACCCGGTGCATCACCGTTCCGGACAGGTTCACGTCGACTATGCGGGCGGTGACGTTGTTCTTTGCCAGGTACACGACGTAATTGTCCGCGTTGCTCTGCTTCTTGAACGAGCCCAGGCAGACGTACCAGCTGTCCTCCGCGGCTATGGCGGAGCAGGCAAGGATGGCGGTTGCGGCAAGCATGGCGACTTTCTTCATAAAAACTCCTTATAACAAAAAAAACGGTAATGTTTCGGGCCGTTACATCCGATATTATATTCCCCTCCCCGGAAAAGTCAAGGAGTTTGTCGTCATGCCGCTGCTGCAACAGCCACAGGGACGGCTGACACAGCTCCAGAGCGACGGGAACGTATAGCCTTGACGCTACGGCCCAACGGGCGGATGCTTGCCTCATGGCAGAGGAGCGCAAGCAAATGCCCGCTTTGGGGCCCCGCAGATCCACGTCCTTGTCGTGGATCTGCCATGCGAGATACTCGTTTATGAAGGGGAACCTTGAAAATGCTCGATTTTCTTTGTCTGTACCATCGGTACACTAAGACGACAGCAGGGAGGCATACTTGTCGCGCTCGGACTCTTCTATGCCTAGCGCAGCCATTGCCTGTGCCTGGTTCATTCCCATGTTGGTAATAAGGTTCTTCAGGCTGGTCACAATCCCCGCTTTCTTCCCCCGCAGCTCCACGTCCTTGTCGT
>JAFSSU010000113.1 GCA_017450845.1 Treponema sp. | reverse complement strand
CCGATCGTCGGCTCGTCAAGGAAGAGGACGTCGGGATTGTGCAGGAGCGAGGCGGCGAGGTCAGCCTTCATCCGCTGGCCCAGACTCAAAAGGCGGGGCGGCTGCCCGATGAACTCGCACAGCTGCAGCTTCCGCGCGATGCTTCTGGAGGACCTGAAAAAACACTCGCTCGTCCCCACCGTCGCGCTGGAAACGAGCAGCAAGGAAATATTGAAGCAGTTCGCGGCAAGCCGGCTCGGGGTCGCCTTCATGCCGGAAATGGCCGCCCGTGCGGAGCTGAAGGCGCGGAAGCTGGTACAGCTTGCCTGGAAGGGGGCTGACTTCCCGATTTACTCGCAGCTGCTGGTTTACAAGGGCAAGAGCCTCAGCAAGGCTATCGACGCGCTCGTGAAGATGCTGGCCGGCGGAAAGGACTGAATTCTTGTACAAGCCCATTGTTGCGTGATATACTTGACGCATAGAGGAAAACGCAGGAGATACAGGGGATGTTCCAGAAAACCGTCATGGACAGATACCTTTCACAGCAGGACAAGGATCTGGTCGCCGCACGCTATGCGGCATACCAAAAGCTCTTCGCCGACACGGACAAGGTTGCAAAAGTAGAGGAAAACTAGCCGTCCCCTGCGATGTGTGGTATAATGAGGATATGGAGGTAATGAGATGAGCGATTTTGCGTATGCGTATTTCAATACGGAGCTTGATAAATTAGACGTGCCGTCGCTTCGTGCGATTCTGGAAAAGGTTAAATCCCTGCTTGAAAAGAAGGAAGCAAAAGAAGATATTGATTTCTCATTTGTTGACAACATGGTAGGGCTTTTGTCTCACGAAGAAGTCGAAGAGATGAAAGAACATTGTCACTTGAATTTTCGTGAGGTCGAAATATGATGTATTTTTTAGATACAAATGTCATTATCGACATAATCGATAACAATAAATCTGTCTTAGAACGATTTAAGCAATGTTATGGACAATCGCTTGTACGGATCCCCGATATTGTGTTTTATGAAATAAAACGGGGGTTTGATTATAGTGACAAGAAAGAGCAACTGCCTGTCTTTTTAAACTTTGAAAAACGTTGCAATATCGTTTATCAAACTCGGCAATCTCTGGAAATAGCTGCCAGAAACTACGCGGTATTGCGAAAGTCTGGAACATTAATAGAGGACGGTGATTTGCTTATTGGCTCGCTTGCCATTGCAAGCAGTGCAATCCTCGTAACAAACAACACGAAGCATTTGTCACGATTGCAGGGAATACAGCTTGAGGACTGGACAGTGTAATCAGTCCTCGTTGAGGAATTGTAGCTTTTTGGCATCGGAGATTCCCTGCATGACGAGATTGCCCGCACGGATTGAAATGTCTCGTTCGCTTTTTCCGCTGTCATACTCACCCCAGCTCCTGAAAGAATTCGATTTCTTCCCCCAGCGCGCCCTTGCAGAAGGCCATTCGCGCATGCAAGGTAGTCCGTCATGCGCAGGGTATCGCCGATGAAATTTTCCGTCGTCATCCCGACGCTGCTGATGGCATTGCTATAGGACAGGCCGGTACCCCGGTAATCCCAGTAGCAGACGGTGAACACGTCGGTCAGCGGGGAACCGAGCATGGACTCCATCAGGTACTGCGGTATGCCCGGACCTCCCCCGCAGACAAGGAGGACGGAGTTGTCGCTGTCCTTGGAGAGGATGATTGCGCCGAGGCCGGAGCCGTCCGCCTGCACCGTCAGTTTCTCCGAAACAGCTTTGGGACCCTGCATTGCGGACAGTTTCCCGGAACTCGGAGGAAACAGGAACAGCATTGCCGCACCGAGACACAGCACAAGCAGCAGGACTGCCATGATTCGTTTTTTTCTTTCCATGCTGACATCTCACTCCAAAGTCCATGCAAGCCCGGAATTCTAGCGGAGACCCGCGGCGGCTTTTTTTGCGGCATTGCAAATCCGCTCGGGAATCTCTTTCATTCCCTTTGTTCCTGCAAGCCGGATTTTCGCACGGACTTTGAATCCCGAATACGAGAGGATTTCCTTGAGCGCATGCTCGGCCTTTGTCGTCTGCCCGGCTAGGATGTTGAAGGGAAACGGCGTGGTACAGCTTGTGACTATCACGGCTTTTTTGCCTTTGTGGAGCGGGATGGGAATTCCGCGCGGCGACTCCCCCATCATCACGGCGACAACACGGTCAAACAGGCATTTGAGCTGTCCGTTCACGTTGCCCCAGTAGACTGGCGAGCCTACGATGATGCCGTCGCATTCCTGTATCATCCGGGCAATCCTATGCGCATCGTCCTGAGGAAACACGCAGGTTCCGCTTGAGCGGCAGGCCATACAGCCTGCACAGGGCTTGAACGCAAGGGCGGAGACATCGTAAAAACAGGCCTCATTGCCGGCCGCAATAACAGTTTCTTCAATCTGATGAAGGATGTGCGAGACCTTGCCGTTTTTCCGCGGACTGCCATTCAGGATCAGGAATTTCATGCATATATCCTATGGTACACGGGATAAAAAGTCAAGGACAGGGCTTTCACGCCGTTCAGGCCCAGGCCTGCTTTTTCCTTATCAGCTCCGTCACCTCGTCCAGGCGCGGCGGCTTCAGCGGAAGGGGGAAGCGGGAAATCGCGATGGCGGAACACGCGCTCGCAAAGCGCACCAGCTCATCGTCACCCATGCCGTGCAGCAGGCCGTACACGCAGCCCGCCTTGAAGGTGTCGCCCGCACCGAGCGTGCTTCTGACCTGTACGGCGAAAGGCTTCATGCGGTGAATCTCACCGTCCCGCCGCGCGTAGAGCATCTCGTCCCCGCCCCGGGTTATGATCGTGAGGCCGTCCGTCTCCTGCCGCATCAGCTCCATAATCTCCTCGGCGGGCATTCCCTTGTAATGCTCGCCGGTACATTCTTTTGACACGACGTTGACGGCGGCATTTTTATGCAGGGGAGAGTCGTGCGGGCTGTCTATCGTCACGTAGGGTATCTTGTGCTTCCGGCACAAGTCCGCGGCAAGGAGCGTCTCGTCCTTGAAGAAGGGATCTATCGCACAGACCCGGCAGCCCGCTATGTCCTCCTCCCTGGGGACGCTCCACCAGCGTTTGCCGGACGCGAACAGGGTCTGGAACCTTCCCATCGGGGAGCGGACCAGACCCGCGATGACGACGTAATCCATGATTCCCTTGTCGTCTTTCATGAAGTGCAGGGACGACAGGTCCACCTTCCTGCCCGCGTAGAATTCCTTGAGCATGGGGGCGACTTCCGTCCCGATCCAGGTTCCGTCCATCCGCACGGAAACGCCGAGCGAGTCAAGCACCGTCGCCGCCGTCCCGGTCTCACCGCCGGGCAGGAAGTACTGCTCCCTGATTTCGGCATACTCGTCAGGCTCAAGGAAGCCGTCCCTGAGCAGGAATGAATGAGTCCCCAGCACCTGCCCGAACAGGTACACGTCCGCATTGTCTTTCATACCATACGCTCCTGTGTTAGTCTCACGTGTTTTGATCCGGCTCTACGCCTGTTACTTCTGCAGCTGCACGCCCTTCAGATACGCGACGGACTTCTCCAGCGCGGCAATCGTCTTGGTCTCAAGCACGCAGCGCGCGTTCCGCTCTTCCGCCAGCTTGAGCCGGGCTGCAAGGTCAATCTCGCCGTCACCGAGGGCAAGGTGGTTCCTGGGCGGTTTTTCGGAGCCGTCGTGTATGTGGAAGTGGCAGAGCTTTTCCTTGTGCGCCATGATGAAGGGCACGTCCGTTTCCCCGACAGCCTTGGAGTGCCCGATATCCCAGGTCAGGCCGAAGCAGGGGCTTTCAAGCAGGTATTCCATCGCTTTCTTCTCGTAGTCCCTGAAGCCGTCCGTGTTCTCCACGACGACCCGTACGTCCGCATCCCCGATCCAGTCCTCGCACTTTTGCCGGAAAGCTTTGAACGAGTCCATGTAGTTGTCAAAGTCGCGCTCGTACATCCGGACTTTCCGGTCGGGAAGCGTG
>JAFSSU010000112.1 GCA_017450845.1 Treponema sp. | reverse complement strand
GTTGCCCGTGACCGAGGCCGCGGGGTTGAGCCCTATGCCGAGCTCGCCGATGTTGCGGGCGTTCCGCTTGTATGCCGCCCCCTGCTCCTCGCTGAATTTCTTCTTGGAGACCATCGCGGCGGCCTCGTTCTCCGCGGCGGTGATGTCCTTGAGCAGTCGCTCGGCCTCCGCCCCTCCCTTGACGGAGCTGACGAATCCTCCCGTGACGGTGACCTCGATGGGGCTGGACAGCAGCGCGTCGCCCGTGGCGAACGTCATGCTGCCGTCAAAGACAATCTTTCCCTCCGTGCTGCCGACGACGGGGCTGATGAACGTCTCCCCCGCCGGGATGTTGCCGCCCGTGCCGGGCCTGGAGAAATCGCCGTCATCGGCCATCGCCTTGCGGCCCCTGACCCCGACGGTTACGTCCGTCCCGCCCGGGGAGGTGACGCGGATGCTCTCGGCCCCGTCCAGCATCTTGCAGATGGCCTTGCAGCGGTCGCCGAGCTGCTTGTAGTCTATGTTGACCGTGCGGGCGAACATGTCCTCGCTCAGGCCCGGAGTCCAGACCGCGCGGATGCTCTTCTTGCCGGAAAGCAGGTAGTCAAAGCTGTTGTCGAATTCCTGGCCCTTCCCGTCGGCCTCCAGCCTGTAGGGGTGCTCCATCGCCTCCCGGTCCTTGCCGAGCTTGCCCGCCGAGATGGACAGGATTATCTCCGGCTCGCTCTTTATGGCACCGACGACCGCCTCCTCCGCGTAGTCGAGCGAGTCCTTCCTGGGCTGGAAGATCAGGGTCGGCCTGGCCCCCTGCCCGATGAACGCGGTGTAAAGCTCCTGGGCTATGACGTTCGTCTCCGGGTTCGCGATGATCAGGGCACGCTCGCCCTTCTTCGCCTTCAGCACTTCCTGCACCACGGTCTGGGCAGGCGACATATCTTTCTTCGAAAAGAGTCCCATGCGCATAGTCTAGCACAAAAGGGAATGAAAATCAATTTTCCGTCCGGGGCGGGGGCGGGGCCGGACATTTTACGGCCATTCCGTTACCAAAGGGAGAATTGTTTTTTATTTAAACGGGAACCCTGGAATCCGAACTAAAAAGTATGGAGGTAAGGAGACTTATGAAGATGTCAGTTAGAAAGATTGTTCCTGCGGGACTTGCCATGATGGCTGCCCTGTGCGTGGCGGCCAGCGCCGCGTCCGTGAAGAGAATACCCGCGAGCGAGGGGATCGAGGAGGTCTCGGTCGAGTCCGACCTCTTTGAGGACGGGCTCAAGGCCACGTCCGTCACCCTCAGCTATGTCAAGAAGATTTTGCCCGAGTCCGTGACCCCGGACGACTACAGGATAGACGAGGGCCGCGTCATAAAGGATGTCCAGGTGAAGGGCAAGGACGTGACGCTCGTCCTGGACTGCTCCAACAAGCTCCTGGCCGAGCCCGACTGGAATTCCCTCGAGGATTTGCCCTACGAGACGCAGCTGACCGTGACGCAGACGGGCGAGGTATCGTCTTCCAACGCGAAGACCATTTTCACCGGATCCTACAGCGTCATCACGCCCAAGCTCTCCTGGCCGGACATCGTCAAGAGCTTCGGGGAGAAGAGCGACATCGACAACAGCAGCGGCCTCAGGCTCCGCTACAGCATCTACCAGCCCGACGGCTATTTCGACGGATGGAACTACCCCCTCGTCGTCTTCATCCCGGACGAGCACGTCAACAGCGATGCCCCCAAGGCGGCCCTGCTCCAGGGGCAGGGTGCGACGGTCTGGGCGACCAAGCAGGAGCAGTCCAAGCACAAGTGCATCGTCATCTCAGTCCAGTACACCCTGGCCAACGAGCAGGAGTACGGGCCCTTCGTGAGAGAGGACGGAAGCATGACCAAGGGGCTTTCGGCCGTGAGGCTCCTTATCGAGAGGATATGCAAGAGCTACAGGGTCGACGGCAACCGCATATACGGCGTAGGGCAGGGGCAGGGTGCGAACGCCCTGATGACCCTGAGCGAGAACAACCCCGATCTGTTCGCGGCCAGCATACTTGTCGCCCCCCAGAAGCAGGTGTCGGATCCCGCAAGGCTTGCGGGGCAGAAGATGTGGCTCCAGGTATGCGAGGGGGACTCTGCGGCTTATTCCCGCGCCAACCTGCTGACCGATGCCTGGGAGAACGCCGGGGCGAAGGTCGCCTACGGAAAGTGGAGCCCCGCGCTGGACGGCAGGCAGGCCGAGGCCGAGGCCGCGAAGATCGTGGCGCAGAAGGCCCCCATAAACTGCGGGGTGTTCGATGGCGGAAACCACCCCTACACCTGGTCCCGCATCTATGGGATCGAGGGCATAAGGGACTGGCTCTTCCGCCAGCACAAGTAAGCGTCCCGGGCGGTATCAGCCGTGATGCCGCCCGCCGGTCCAGGCCTGCATCAGTATTCCGAAGGCCACGCCGACGTTGAGCGATGCCTTGAGCCCGGTCATCGGGATGGACACGCATCCCCCGTCCGCCCGGCGCAGGGCCTCGGGGCTGACCCCCAGCTCCTCCGAGCCGATTATCACTATGCCTTTTTCCGGGAAGCAGAATTCATTTATCGGGGTGCCGCCCGTCTCCAGCACGAAGACCGGGTCGTCATGCGGCAGCTCGCCCAGGGAACATCTTGTCCAGCCCATCGTCTCTATGCAGCCCATGCCTGACCGTATGGCCCGGGGATGGGCGGGGTCTATGCAGAGGGGCGACACGTAGACCTTCTCGCAGCCCATCGCCTCCGCCGTGCGGAAAATCGAGCCGATGTTGAAGGGCGAGCGGATGTCCTCAGCGTAGACTGACACGCCGGGGAAGAACTTCCTCTCCCGGACTGTCATGCCTCCGCCGGGGACGGCATGGGGGGCGACGACGAGGTCCCACTCGGCGGGGAAAGTCCCCAGTATGCCGAGCAGGGCGTTGCGGGCCAGGTTGCATGCCCGCCTCTCATCGAAATCCTGCTGCTGTAATATAGAAGAAAGTTGCTCCCGCTCCTGGGCGGGCAGCTTGGGGTCGTCCAGGACGATGCGGCAGACCGCCTTGGTGTAGTCCCGGCGGCTCATCTTGGCAAAGTTGTATTCGGTGCCTTTCTCGGCGATTCCCGCGATGTCCCTCTCCAGCTCGCCGAAAGTCAGGGCGAGCTTCCGCCGCTTCTGCCCCGGCTCCAGCTGGAAAAGGCGTTCCGGGTCTATCATCAGTAGGCGGTCTTGATCAGGACGAAGAGGTCGTCGCTGCTCATGCTGCGGGGCAGGCTGTTGATGAACTCGGTCTTGCCCGCGTCCTCCGCCGCCAGCGACAGGTTCTCGAGCGTCAGGTTCAGGTCCTTCATGCGGGCGGGCAGGTTGGACGCGGCGAGCTCTTTCCTGATGAACTCCGCCAGGTCGCTCGCGGCCTTCGCGTCGTCCGTTCCGCCCTCCGTTGCCTTCAGCAGGCGGGCGGCATTGGCCAGCCTGCCCAGGCGGAACTTTGCCGCATCATCCACGATGTAGGGGAGCAGGACTGAGGCGACCAGTCCGCTCGGCGTGCCGTAGCGGGCATTTATGCAGACGGCGAGCAGGCTCGTCATGCCGAGGGAGGACGTGGCCGCGGCGAGGGATGCCATGAGGCCGCCCTGCGCCAGGAGCTCCTCCTTCGGGGTCGTCACGTCGATGGAGCCCGTGCCGTGGTAGGCGAGCGAGAGCAGTTCCAGGGACTTCTCGGTGGCCATGTCGGAGAAGAAGTTTGCCCTGGGGCTGATATAGGCCTCGAGCGCAAGGGCGAGCGTCTCCAGGGTGATTGAAGATGACTGGTTGTTGGACAGGGAGAGGGTCAGGTTGGGGTCGGATATTATCGTGTCCCCGGCCCCGCTCCTTGTGTGCATGATGCGGAGGGCGGAGGAGCGCGAGTCCACGAGGGGGATTGCCTGCGTGAACATGAAGCGGTCGCGTATCGTCGTGGGGACGCAGACGAGGGGGAGGGGCGGGGCGGAGATGTCGTCCTTCTCCAGCGCGGTGTAAGTCTCGCGCTTGTCGTTGTAGAGCTTGGCGACCGCACGGCCGAGCGAGATGGCCTTGCTGCCGCCCGCCGCGACGATTCCGTCCACATGGGCCTGCCGCGCCAGCTTGAGCGCGGAGTCCAGCGTCTTGGTGTCCGCAGGTCCCTCTATGTCAGTGAACGAGAAGAAGTCCAGCTTCCTGTCGGTCAGGGGCTTGGTTATTTTCTCCCCGGCCTCGACCTGGGTAAGGATGGGATCCATGACGATCATGAACTTGTCGCCCCACTCCTGCACGAACTCGCCGAGCCGTATAATCCCGTAGGAGCTGAGGAGAACCTTCTGTGGAATCTGAAATGAAAAATCTGACATAATCCGCCGCCCTTCTTATTTTTTGAAAAAAAAAGGACGGAAAGACATTCCGCCCTTTTTCACCCACGACCTGCCCAGGCTCCTAGGCCAGCCCGTAGGCGCTGAGAATCTGGTCCGCCGTCGCGGCAATCCTGTCCGCGTTCAGGTAGTCCGGATCCTGAATCTTCAATTTAATCTGCTCTACAAGATCAGTCCTGACATCCGGGGTCTCCTTCGCGACCGTCTCAAGATAGTAAGCTTCGGCCGCTTCCTTGGCCTGCGCTGACACCTCTATTTCATCGTTGAACGAAGTGACGCTCTTGGATGCAGATACCTTCCTTGGATTCTGCAGATTAGTGATTGGATTCGTGACATTGATTTTCGTTACCATCACAATACCTCTCTTGTTTAAGTATCGGAGTTATTCTTCCGATACTTGAATCTTCTTTAAGCCAGAGACGAACACCGCAAGCTCCCCTTGGACTTTCGTCCTCGAGGAATAATCATCCAGAACTTGCCTGGCGCTTCCCTCGCTTATCTCCTCGTGCAGCTTAGTCAGTTCCCTGCCTACGACCACACGCCTCTCGCTGTCAATATCGGCAATATCGGCAAGGAGCTTTACGATTCTGAAGGGGCTTTCGTACAAAATAAATGAATTTCCCCCCTCCATCAGCTCCTTGACCCGCGCCCTCCTGCGCCCCGGCTTGGGGGACAAAAAGCCCTCGAACACCAAGGTCTTTCCGCCCCCGCCCGCGACGCTCGCGAGGGTAGCGAACGCGCTCGCCCCCGGGATGGGGATGACCTTGTGACCTGCCTGCCTCGCCTTTTCCGCGAGGACGGATCCGGGGTCGCTGATTCCCGGCGTGCCCGCGTCGCTCGCGTATGCGACGGTCTGCCCTTCGTCCAGCATCCTGATAATCTTGTCGGACGCAATCCCCTCGTTCTGCGAGCGGCAGCTGACGAGCGGCTTGCGGATGTCGAAGTGGGTAAGGAGCTGGAGCGTGTGCCTCGTGTCCTCGGCCGCTATCACGTCCACCGCCCTGAAAGTCTCCAATGCCCTGTATGTTATGTCCCCGAGGTTCCCGATCGGGGTCCCCACTATGTACAGCTGTGACACTCTTC
>JAFSSU010000111.1 GCA_017450845.1 Treponema sp. | reverse complement strand
GGCCTCAAGCCGCGTATCCTGCCTTATCATGTTCTGGGCTTTCAGCGCGTACATCCGCCAGCCCTCCTTCCTCTCCGCCGGGGGCAGGTAGCGGTCGGGCAGTGCCCTCACCCGCTCGTCGTAGGCGGCCCGTGCCTGGGGAACAAGGGAAGCATACTCGGCCTCCCGCCTCTTCCTGAGCGAGCCGGCGCGGGCAAAGACCTTCTCCGACTCTTCCTGCGATAGCTCCGGCCCCAGCTGGGCGGAAAGCTCGTATGTAGACGAGGACTCCCCGCTTACCGTCACGTCCGCCTCCGCCGGGTCAAAGTAGAAGCCCCTTCCGTATGGCCTGTGTGAAACCTTGTATAGCTCCGCGACAAAGGGGGCGGTCTCATCCCCGCTTATCCTGCCCTCAAGCGCGTCAAGGGCCTTGCGGTAGGCGCGGGTAATCAGGGCGACGTAGTAGACGCTCTTCATCCTGCCCTCGATTTTAAGGCTGTCCACCCCGGCTTTCTTGAACTCGGCCAGGTAATCCACCATGCACAGATCCTTGGACGACATGACCGCCGTGAAGTGCTCCCCCTCGTAGACCGGAAAAAGCTCGTCAGGGCGTTTCTTCTCGCGCAGGACAAGGGCACCCGTCTCCGCGAGGAACTTGGCACCCGCCTTGTCCAGCCAGCCCTTGTCCACCAGCATGTCGTAGTCCCAGCGGCAGGTGTGCGAGCAGAAGCCTTCCTGCGCGCTCCTGCCGTTCAGGTAGGCGCTCATCAGGCAACGTCCCGAATAGGCGATGCACATGGCCCCGTGGACAAAGCACTCTATCTCCATGTCGGGGACCGCGTCCTTTATCTCCGCAATCTCCGCAAGGCTGGCCTCCCGCCCCATGACGATGCGGGAAAAGCCCAGGGACTTGTAGACTTTGACCGCCTCCCGGTTCATGCAGGAGGCCTGCGTGGAAAGGTGCAGGGCGGCATGGGGAAATTCCTTCTGCAGCAAGGGGACGATGCCCAAATCCTGCACGATGAAAGCGTCTATCGGATAGAGCCTGAAGTAAGGAATCTCATCCTTCAGCCTGTCCAGCTCCTTATTATGGAAGGAAACGTTCAGGGCGCAGTGGAGCTTGCGGCCCGGATATGCGGCCTTTATCGCGGCGACCTCCTCGTACTCGTTCCCGTAGAAGTTGTCGGCCTTGACCCGCAGGGAGAAGTTCTTTAGACCGATGTAAGCCGCATCCGCCCCGTAGGCATAGCAGAACCTCAGCTTCTCGGCGTTTCCGGCCGGGGAAAGCAGCTCCATCTTACGCCTGCGGAACCGGCTCTCCGGCCCCACCGTCCGCAGGAGGCTCCTCGGGCAGAAGAATAAAGTCCGGCTTCTTGGCCCCGCATATAGGGCACACCCAGCTGTCGTCAATGTCCTCGAACGCCGTCCCCGGGGCTATCTCCAGCTCGCTGTCCCCTTGCTCAGGGTCATAGACATATCCGCATATATTGCACTTGTATTTCTTCTTCTCATTCATAAAAAGCAACCCTGCCGCCATCATAACACTCAGCGGGGGAATTTACAAGGGCGGGACAGCAGCCCTTGACGCAATGCCCGCAAAGGGCTATTGTTATAACATCGGAGGAGCCACTCATAATGACGGAATTTGACTTCGCCAAAATCAACAGGGAACTTGCAGCGAGGGCTGCGGCTCGGAACGCACGGCTGAGGCCGGTAAAGAGCTTTGACCGTTTTTTCGTAACGGACTACCTTACCGAAAAAAGGAAGGAACTTTCCGACTCTATGACAGAGCTCGCAAAAACGACGGGACGCTACCTGAACCAGGCGGATTCCTTCAAGGACGTGGACTATTACTTTGACTTGGATGACAAAGGCCCCAAGCTGCTTGTAAAAAAACTCATCCGAAAGGCGAACAAATTCCTCCTCCTGCGGAACATTGACACGCAGCGGCATTTTAACAGCTCCCTGCTTGAGTCGAACATGGTTCTGAGCGAGAGGATTGACACATTGCAGAAGCAGCTCAGCGCACTGCAACGGCAGTACGACCAGAGCATCCGTCTGTTCGACAAGATTGCATCACAGATACAGGAAAAGAAGATTAATGAATAATACCCCCCCCCCCCGTTTACCACATGTAATTCAGATACTCCCCACCATATCCTATGGTGACGCAATCGGCAACGACTGCCTTGCCATCCGGGACTGCCTGAAAGAAGCGGGCTACGGAGGGGATGTATATGCCGAGGAAACAGACCCAAGGCTGCGCGAACATGGCATAGACGGAATAAAAGATATAAGGGAATACCAAGACGATGCGGACATCATCATCTGCCATGTCTCCGTCCGCTGGGACTATATGCTCACGCTCAGCGAAAGGCCGGGGCGCAAGATATTCATTTACCACAACATAACACCGTCGCATTTTTTCAGGGATTACGAAAACCGAACAGTTGCGGAACTTTGCAAGGAGGGGCTCAAGCAACTCAAAGCCCTGCGCCTGGTACCTTCCCTCTGTCTTGCAGTTTCAGCCTACAACAAGGCAGATATTGAAAAGACCGGCTACCTCTGTCCCGTCCGCATCCTGCCCATCATCTGCCAGTTCAAGGAGCAGGCTGCCGTAAGGAAGGACAAAGGCGATTCCGTGAACATCCTCTTTGTCGGAAGGCTGGCCCCGAACAAGAAGCAGAATGATATAATAGAAGCCTTTTACATCTACCACAAGAACATCAACCCCAGAAGCCGCCTGATTCTGCTTGGAGGCGGAGAAGATGACTACGCAAAGGCCCTCAAAGAATACACAAGATTCATAGGTCTGGACAGCGTGACTTTCACAGGTCATGTCTCTGACAGCGAGAAGGATGCATACTACAGGGATGCCGATGTGTTCCTCTGCCTGAGCGAGCATGAGGGATTCTGCGTTCCACTGCTGGAAGCCATGCACTACGGAATTCCCATCATCGCATACGACTCCAGTGCGGTCACGGAGACACTGGGCGGAGCGGGATTGCTGCTTGAACGCAAGGAACCTGAAATCGTAGCGGAAGCGATTGATATGCTGGTGACGGACGAAAAGCTGCGCGACGCTCTGGTTGCGAATGGAAGGGAGCGGCTCAAGGATTTCGCACCGGAGAAAGCAAAAGATATTCTTCTCAAAGAGCTGAAAGATTTTACGGACTACAGGAAGAAGGAAAAGACTCTGTTCTTTGATGTTACGATCCAACGGAAATTCGACGCAGGAACAGGAGTTCAGAGAGTTGAAAAGGAAGAACTGAAATTCCTTTTCAAAGCGGATACAGAATACAAAGTTGTCCCTTTCTACTTTGACGAAGCAGGAAAAGGTCTGTTTGACTGTGAGACAGGTCAGAAAATTGCCCCTAAGCCAGGAGATATAGTTTATTCATCGGATATTTGTCTTGATGAGTCCCCCAAAAACAAGGCATCGTTGGATGAATTATATACAAAGGGGGTGAAAATATGGTTCTTTGTTCATGACCTGATTCCCATTCGCTTTCC
>JAFSSU010000110.1 GCA_017450845.1 Treponema sp. | reverse complement strand
TCGAGAGTAAACCCCAGTGCCTCCGCCGACTTGCGCGCGTACATATCAAGGTCTTTCGCCTTGTTCTTGAGCGTACAGCCGGGGAAGTAGGAGTAAGTGATGTTATTGTCCATCTTTACATCCTTGTATGTAATACTTGTGCATTACGTACAGGACATAATACACAGCTCACAAAAATTCTGATAAAACAGGCAGCCTGCTATTCTCCCAAAACAGGAAGCCTGAGTCGCATCCTGGCCTCAGCCATAAGGACAGGATGCGGAAAGACACGCACGGTCTTTCTCCGCGTTATTTCTTTACGCCCGCCATCTCTTCCGGGTGGAAGACCTCGTCGAACTTCTCTGCCGTCAGGAAGCCCAGGCTCACGCAGGCCTCCTTGAGCGAGATGTTCTTCTCGTATGCCAGGTGGGAAGTCTTCGCCGCATTCTCATAGCCGATGTAGGGATTGAGGGCGGTGACGAGCATCAGGGAGTTGTGCAGGTTGAAGTGCATCTTCTCCTTGTTCGCGGTGATGCCGACGGCACAGTTGTTGTTGAAGCTGACCATGACCTCCGCAAGCAGCCTGACGGACTGCAGGAAATTGTAGGCAATCACGGGCATGAAGACGTTCAGCTCGAAGTTGCCCTGCGATGCGGCGACTCCGACAGCCGTGTCGTTGCCCATGACCTGCACGGCGACCATCGTCATAGCCTCGCACTGGGTCGGGTTCACCTTGCCGGGCATAATCGAAGAGCCGGGCTCGTTCTCCGGGATGTGAATCTCACCGAGGCCGTCGCGGGGGCCGGATGCCAGCCAGCGCACGTCGTTAGCGATCTTCATCAGGTCGGCGGCAAGGGCCTTGAGCCCGCCGTGGGCAAAGGCCACCTCGTCCTTGCTGGAGAGCGCGTGGAACTTGTTCGGTGCGGTGATGAAGTCCTTGCCGGTCAGCTCAGAGACCTTCTTCGCCACCAGGACATCGAATCCCTTGGGCGCGTTCAGGCCCGTTCCGACGGCTGTTCCGCCCAAGGCGAGCTGCTTCAGGTAGGGGAGGGAAGATGAAATCATCTCCTTGTCCCGTTCCAGAGAGCTCCTCCAGCCGGAGATTTCCTGTGTGAAGGAGATCGGAACCGCGTCCTGCAGGTGGGTGCGGCCGGACTTGACGATGCCCTCGTTCTCCTTCTCAAGCTTCTTGAAGGTGTTCACGAGCAGGTCAATCGCCGGGAAGAGCTTGTCCTCAATCTCGACCGTCGCCGCGATGTGCAGGGCGGTCGGGAAGGTGTCGTTGCTCGACTGGCTCATGTTCACGTCATCGTTCGGATGGCAGAGCTTGCTGCCCGCAATCTGGTTGGCGCGGTTCGCGATGACCTCATTCGTGTTCATGTTGCTCTGCGTGCCGCGTCCCGTCTGCCAGACGACGAGCGGGAAGTTGTCGTTCAAGGCACCGGAGATGACCTCGTCGCAGGCCTGGCTGATGCACTTGAGCTTTTCCGCCGTCATCTTCTCGGGCTTGAGCTCGTTGTTCGCCTGTGCGGCCGCCTTCTTCAGGTAGCCGAAGGCCTTGGTAATCTCGCGGGGCATGGTCTCGATTCCGACGCCGATAAGGAAGTTCTCGTGGCTGCGCTCAGTCTGCGCGCCCCAGAGCTTGTCGGCGGGAACCTTGACCTCTCCCATGGAGTCGTGTTCTATGCGGTAGTTTTCCATACTAGTAAAAACCGTCCCTTACATCGAGAAGTCGAGCTGGCCGATGACTTCCTTGAGGCAGTCCGCGCTGTGCCTGAGCGATGCGACCTCGCTGTCCAGGAGGGGGGCGACCAGGCGGCTCGTGATTCCGTTGTGGCCGACGACGGTCGGGATGCTCAGGGCAACGTCCTTGATGCCGTACTCGCCGTCCAGCATGGAGGTAATCGTCAGGACGGAGTCCGTGTCGTAGGTCAGCGTCTCGCAGAGATATGCCGTCGTAACGCCGATCGCGTAGTTGGTGCAGCCCTTGGCCTTGATGATGACACCGCCGGACTTGCGGATGTAGTCCTCAACGTCATCGTGGCTGAACTCGGGCAGCTTCTTGGTCTCGAAGGAGGCCGCGTACTTGTCCACAGGAATCGACCCGATGTTGGCGAGTGACCAGGGCACGAAGGAAGAGTCTCCGTGCTCGCCGAAGACGTAACCGTGCACGTTCTCCTGGGAAACCTTGTAGGTCTCGGCGATGCGGGCGCGGAAGCGGGCGGTGTCGAGCATCGTTCCCGTTCCGAATACGCGGTTGGCGGGAATGCCGGATGTCTTGATGAACTGGTAGGTGAGTATGTCCACAGGGTTCGCGACGAAGACATAGAGCGCATCGGGGGCGACCTTGGTGATCTGCGGAATGATGGACTTCATTATGTTGACGTTGGTCTGTGCCAGGTCGAGCCTGGTCTGTCCGGGCTTGCGGCCAACTCCTGACGTAAGGATAACTATGTCGGAGTCCTTAGCGTCATTGTAATCCCCGGCATGGACGTAGACGGGACCTACGAAAGGCGTTCCCTGGCGGATGTCCATGGCCTCCCCTTCGGTGACCTCCTGCCTTACGTCGATGAGAACAATCTCGGAAGCGAGCTCTTTGAGCGTGAGCGCATAGGCGACCGTTGAGCCTACCTTTCCCGCGCCACCGATGATTGTGATTTTGTTGGTGTTAGCCATTTGAATTCTCCTACATTATATACAGCCACGAATCGCCGTGACGGATATGCCGACAGCATTATCTTGAAGGATATTATAAATCATAATCCGCCAGTTGTTAAGTATAATATTGAAAGAAAAAGACGTTTTTATGCGTTTTATGAGATTTTTTCAGTTCTATGTGATTGTTTTCACATTAGTGCTTTCTGGCTGTGAAAACAATCACGATATTGTGTCATGCCTGGCCCTGAAAAAGCCCCGGCAAAAGGGCCGGGGCCTTCATATCGTGTGAAATCTTTTAGTCCACAGGTATGGACTCTTAGTCCACGGAAACACCGTGGCGCTTCTGCTGGAAGTGCTTCAGCATGGCGACACCGTTCCTCTTGTCGTTGTAGACGAATCCGCCGTCCCAGTACTCAAGGGCGGCGAAGAGCGCGTTACCACCGTCCTGATCATCGGATTTCCTCGTGCGGAATGAGACATAGTTGGACAGTTCCTCGAAGTTTGAGTCCCTGAGGCAGTCCAGCCTCTTCCTGTTGAACTCGTTCCACTTCTCCAGGTCCTTGAATCCCTCACCCTCGTCCTCGACGATGATGTGGGCGTGGGTCGCGCTGAAGGAGTACCAGATGTGGAGCTTCTTGTTGATGTCGCAGTTATTCCCGTGCTTGACCGCGTTCTTGATGACCTCGCTTATCTGCTGCTCCAGAAGGTTGATCTCCTTTATTTCCAGCGGGGCAGACTGCACTATCAAAAGGGTAAAGTAACGTATCTGCCTGAAATCCGACGGAAACTCCTTGTACATCATGTTTGACTTGTCAAACAAGGGATCGTTGCCGTCCGCCCGCAACTCCTTTATATCGTCTGCCATCTCTTTCTTCTCCTTCTTACGGTATTACAGCCCCTTTGAGGGAGAGCTGCAGGCCCCCTTTTTGAGTAAACTCGCGCTTTTTGCTCCCGGAATCCCGCCGTTATTCCTTTATCATCAGCAGGGCTTCCTCAACGCTGTTTGCGATGGGGAAATAGCCCATGAGCTTGGTAAGCTCGATGACCTTCTTGACGGATCCGTGAATGTTCGAGATATAAAGCTTGAGGTTCATCTTCTTGATCGTCGAGCAGATATAAATCAGCGCACCGATTCCGGACGAATCGATGT
This sequence comes from Treponema sp., assembly GCA_017450845.1. Lineage (GTDB taxonomy): Bacteria > Spirochaetota > Spirochaetia > Treponematales > Treponemataceae > Treponema_D. The sequence continues at coordinate 4,165 of JAFSSU010000110.1, read as the reverse complement.
AGTCTACCTGCTCCAGGTTGATGATGAAGGCCTTGACGTTCTTCTCCAGCATCTTGACGACCAGCTCCTTGAGCTTGTAGGAGTTGTACAAGTCCATCTCACCGTTCACGTCAATGATGTAGACATCTCCGTTCTTCCTTATTTTCAGTTCCATAAGATACTCCTTATATTTTATCCCTTTTGTAGTTTACACTATTATGAGACCTTAAACAAGAGCAACGTCTCGTCGTCATGCTGCGCCGCCGAGCCGCTGAACTTCTTTATGTCATCTTTCACGAGCTTGGTCAAGTCCTTGCTGCTCTTGTCATGGTTCGCACCGATGAGCTTGAGGAGCGACTCGGACGAGTAGGGCTGGCCTCCCTCGTTCAGGGTCTCCACGACCCCGTCCGTATACGCTACTATTATATCACCACTGTTCAATTTTTGCACGTAATCTTTGTATTCCGTCGCTTTTTCCACGCCGATCGGCTCGTCGTTGACCGAAATCTGGGAGAAAGAGCCTGCCTCGCTGTCGTAGCGGTAGACAGGGATGGACCCTCCCACGGAGAACTGAATCTCCTTGGTCTCCGGGTTGTAGTTCATCAGCATCGCCGAACCGAAGTGGTCGGAGCTGAAAGATTCCCCGCAGATGCCCTTGTTGACCCAGGTGAGGATTTTCGCCGCGCTCTGCGTCGTGTTGACGACCAGGCGGAGCATCGAGCGGACCATCACCATTATCATCGTGCTGTTGATTCCCTTTCCGGCGATGTCGGTCAGCATGAATGAGACCCTGTCCTTGCGGGAGACGATGACATCGTAGCAGTCGCCGCAGACACCGGCGGCCGGGCTCCATATCGTCGAAATCTGGATGCCGGGGATGACCGGGAGCTTGGCGGGTTTGAGCAGGTTCTGGATGTTCCCGGAAATCTCCGTCTCCTTCTTCTGCTTGCTCGTCTCGATGATGTCGCTGACCATGACGACGTTGCGGATTGCCGCCGCCGCGAAGTCCGAGAGGGTCATCGCTATCCTCAGGTCACCGTTGCTGAACAGCTCCGCCCCGTGCTTGCGGGCAAACGCCGTCACGCCTATGACTGTATCCTGTATCTTCATCGGAACCACGATGTAGCTGCCGCACTCCAGGAACTCCTCCGGCCCGTTCTGGTAAATCCTCGTGTCCGCGTTGGGGTTCGTGATGAGCTCCGCCACGCCGGAGGAGGCTACCTCACCGAAGATATTGTCGCGGAGGGGGAAAGAAGCGAATTTGAAGTTCGTCGCGACGCGGACGGGCTTGTGGGGCATGTCGTTGGGCAGCTTGTAGGGTGGCGGGAAGTCGCCCTCAAAGGCCTTTACGGTGATCAGGTCCTCAAAGTCATCGACCATGAGGATGGCTCCTCCGTCAGCCTTTATCTGCTCCATGATCGTCTTGTTGATGTTGTCGAGCAGTCCCTGCATGCCGTCCTCGCCCTCGTAGGACTTGGATGCCTCCAGCATGAATTCCCGGCTGAGCTCAAGGATTTTCGTGTCGTATGCGCCGGACGCATCTGCGCCAGCCTGGCTCTCCTCCTTCTGCCGGAGCCTGTCGGCCTCCTCCAGCTTCCTGTTGCCGGAGCGGGGGACGAGCTTGCGTATCTCCTTTGGCTCGAATGTAAGCAGCATGACGCAGTAGGGGATGGAGAGGACGGCGGCGGCTAAGACACCTACGCTGAACACGATGAAACTGTTCCCTATCGTTCCCGGCTCCTCATGCTGCTTTATGAAAGCGCCCGCGAGGCTGGAGACGAACAGTATGACGAGGGACATATACATGACGGAGCTGATACGGGCAGATCCCTTCTTCTTTATAGCGGAAACAAGAACCAAGAGAATCAATGATAAGGCAGCTACCCCATAAAGAGGAAGGTGCGCAAAACTGTCATCCAGTGCCACGACGAACTCCCGTGCAATCCCTAGTTTTTTTATTAAGGTAAAAATGGAAGTATATCAACTTTCATTAAACTTATTCTAACATCATAAGCCCTTGCCGTCAAGTTCTTATCGGCAGATTTACTGCTTTTCCCCAGCACTAAAGCGGTCGGGCAGCCTAATACTGGCCGCTCCTGCACAGGCGGAGCAGGCCGGTGACCTCCTTGGAGTTCAGCTCGCGGAACCGTCCCTCGTCCAGGCCCTCTATCCCCACGTTGCCTATCCTTATCCTTATGAGCCGCTTGATGCCCACCCCGTAATGCTCGAATACCCGGCGGATCTCGCGGTTCTTGCCTTCCACCAGCACGACGCGCAGGCGGCGGGCGTTCAGCTCCTCGGCTTCCCTCGCCCGGTAGAAAACCCCGTCAGTCCTTATTCCCCCCATGAAATCCCTGGCAAGGCTCCGGGGCAGGGGAAGGCTTGAGTCCACGATGTATTCCTTCTCCATCTCGGCTGACGGATGGGAAAGCTTTGCGGCGAAGTCCCCGTCGTTCGTGAAGATGATAAGCCCGCAGGAGAACATGTCCAGGCGGCCCACGTTATACAGCCTCTCGCTGTACGCCTCCTTGAGGAGGTCCGCCGCGACGGGCCGACCCTGCTCGTCCGAAAGCGAGCAGACATAGCCAGCGGGCTTGTTCAGCAGCACGTAATGCTTTTTCGCCTCCGGCTGTATTTCCCTGCCGTCCACCATGACGACATCCTCCGGGCCCACCTTGGTCCCCGGCTCGGTGACAGTCACCCCGTTCACCGTGACCCGGCCCTCGGCGATTATCGCCTCGCTCGCCCGACGGGATGCCACGCCGGACCTGGCCATATAGAGCTGGAGCCGTATCCTGTCCTTGTTGTCACTATCTTGCAAGCTCAAACCTCTCGCTCTCTTTTTCATCCAGCTGCGGCAAATCCTTGATGCTCTGCAGGTGGAAGAAGTTCAGGAACTCGTCCGTCGTCCCGTACATCGTCGGCTTGCCGGGAATGTCCTTGTGGCCTTTCTCCGTGATGAACTTCCTGTCCAGCAAAAGCCGCATCATCGCATCGACGTTGACGTGGCGGATGCTCTCTATCTCGGCGCGGGTTATCGGCTGGCTGTACGCGATGATCGAAAGGGTCTCTATCGCGCTCCTGGACAGCCGCCCCTCGTTCTTCTTGCCGTAGCGTTCCTTCACGAGGTCAAAGCAGGCCTTCTTGGGCGTAAGCAGCCAGCCCCCGAGCACCATGGAAACCTCTATGCCCGAGTCAGGGGACTCGTACTTCTCCTTGAGCCGCTCAATGCACTCGGAGACGACGTCCTCGGAGAAACGGGTAATCCTCGCGAGGGTCTCCACGTCCTGAGGCTCGCTCTCAAGGAACAGCACGGCCTCCAGCAGGGCGGTCTCATCGTCCAGGTTCATGTTTGCCCGGCGGCGGACTATCTCCTGCTCTTCTTCCGTTTCCAGCTCCTCCTCGGGGAATTTCAGCTGATCCTTGCTTTCCTCAATCTTCTTCACTTCTTCGTTCTGTTCCGTCTGCCCTGCCGGCCCTTCCTGAGCGGCTCTCTCCGGGACCTCTCCTTCAGGGAGGGGCACGCCCCCGGACGGCTCCGGGGTCATGTCTCCCGCCCCGGCCTGGTTTTCCGGCAAATCCCCTTCTATGCCGCCTGTCTCTTCCTGCATATCTTTATGTCTCCAAACATCCTGTTCTGATATATGTCCGCCATCTTGAGCTTTACGGCCTCAAGGATGGCCATGAACGCGCATACCACGTCCAGCTCGCTCCCCTTCCTCGTGATGAGGTCGGTGAACATGCACTCGCCCCTGCGGTCCAGCAGCTCGTTCATCAGCGTTATCTTCTCGTTGGGCGTTATGTCCTCGCTCGTCATCAGGATACGCTCGTCGGCGGAGATGCTGGTCAGGTTCCTGAAAATCTGCTGCATGTTCTCAAGCAGGGCCCAGGTGTCCATCTTCTCCCACTGGTCCTCGTCGTCCTCGAAGGGGAGCATGCGCTCAATCTTCTTGCGCTCGAAGCTCCATTCTCCCTGCTCCTCCTGCTCCTCCATGAGGGACGAGAGCTTCTTGAACCTCTGGTACTCTATAAGCTGATCCACCAGCTCCATGCGGGGATCCTCCATGCTTTCGTCTCCCAGGTCGTCGGAAGGCTTCTCGGGAAGGAGCGTCCGGCTCTTTATGTAGATGAGCTTGGCCGCCCACGCGTAGAACTCGCTCAAATCCTGCAGGTCCGTCTCCACCGC
>JAFSSU010000109.1 GCA_017450845.1 Treponema sp. | reverse complement strand
TGGGAATCGGGGCAAGCGTCGTTGCCGGGGCTAAGACAGTCACCATTGCCGGGGAGGGCGAGGTCGAGGCTGAAATCACCGTTTCCGGCGGAGCGTCACAGGCTACCTTCACCGCCACGGCGACAACAGGGATGAAATTCGTCGGTGTTGCCCTTCATGAGGAGCTTGCCTACAGGGAAGGCGCAGGCTTCTACCCGAAGCACACCGCCGTGAACGTCCTTACGCACGGTGTTGTTTATGTACCCGTCGCGGACGGTGCCGATCCTGCGGACAAGAAGCCCGCGTATGTCGTGCTTTCCGGCGGGGACAGGGGAAAGTTCACCGATGAGGAGTCGGGCAACTATGACTGCGGATGCGTGTTCCGCTCGGACGCACAGGACGGGCTTGCCCGCGTCGAAGTGAACGGGCTGAAATAACAGGGAGGAATGAGAATGTCAATTACTGCAACAAGACTTGATTCGCGGGAGTCTGCGTTTTTCGCCCGTGAGACCGAATACGTGAAGTCCCGCACCTACGATGCGAAGCCCTCCGCGCTCAAGGGGCTTTCCCTTGTGCCCCTGGCAAGGGATCTGCCGGAGGGTATCAGCGAAATCACTTACCGCCGCTATACGGAGGCAGGAGAGGCGAAAATCATCGCAAACTACGCGAAGGACTTCCCCCGCGTGGATGTGTACGGAGAGGAGGACACCGTCAAGGTGTTCGACATCGGCGACTCTTACGGCTACAGCATAAAGGAAATCCGCGAGAGTTCCCGGTCGGGGAAACGCCTTGACCAGAGACGCGCCCTTGCCGCCCGCAATGCGGTTGAGCGCAAGCTCAACGACCTGACGCTCAGGTCGAACAGGGCTGCAGGAACCTACGGAATCCTCGACTTCCCCGGACTTACGGAGACAACCCTCCCGGCGGACGGAACCGGGGGCAGCAAGAAGTGGTCTGACAAGGACGTGGACAAAATCATCCGCGACATCAATGTCATGCTCAGCGCGGTCATCGAGCCGACCAAGGGGGCAGAAGTTCCTGACACACTGCTCTTGCCCCTCCCTGTCTACACGTCCCTCCAGTCAAGACGGCTTGGAGACACGGAGTCCTCCCTTATCAAGTACGTCACCGACAGCATCCCGATGCTCAAGAAAATCGACTGGCTCAATGAGCTTGGCAGCATCGGCTCCGGCGGGACAGGTCGCGTCATGGTCGGGTGCTTCGATGAGATGCACTGCGAGAACCAGATTGTCAGCCAGTTTGAGCAGGGCGATGTGCAGCAGGAGGGCATGGAGTTCAAGATTCCGTGCATGGCAAGCTCTGCCGGAGTCATCGTGTATTACCCCGGTGCATTCGCGTTTGCGGACGGCATCTGCTGAGGAGGTGCGGGATGTTCGTGAAGTACGCACCGAAGCACCCCCATGTCAAGGTTGTTCCTGTCGTAAACAGTGACGGCCTTTCCGTCGCCGCCGAGAGCGTCATGCTCAGCCCCGGAACGAACGAGGTCAGCGATGAGAAGTGGGGCAAAATCAAGGACAGCCTTGCCGCAGAAATCGCGAACGGAACAATAAAGCCGTTCAGTGTCAAGGCAAAGAAATCCGGTCAGGACACGAAAGCAAAAACGCTGAAAGACGTTCCTCCCCAGGTTGCTGCAGGAATCATCGCGGGCTGCTCCAGCAAGGACACCCTCCGCGCATGGTTCAAGGACAGGCTGTCCGATGATGTCGCCATCCTTGTCGTCAGGCGCATGAGGGAGCTGAACATGGATCTGGACGCAATCGCCGAATCCGGGGAGCAGCTTTCGGATGATGACATCATCGACGAGGGGAATACGGTTGCTTCCCAGTCGGAAAACGACAGTCAGGAAACGGTAGCCGAATCTGCCTCCCCTGCCGCAAAGTCTGCGGGCGATGGAAAAAACTCCAGCGACAAGCCGCCCAAGACAGGGGCAAAAGGTTCCGGCACGAAGCCGCCTGACGGGGCTGGAAGCGACGAGGACATCCCCGACTTTGACAACCCGGACGTAAAGGTGAAGTGATGACTGCCCTCGAAATCATTGGAGCGATATGTCCGGCTCTTGCCAAGAGCGAATCGGTCGGTGCCTTCGTCAAGATGGCAGAAGAGAACACCAACCGAAAATTTTTCGGCAAGCAGTATGCCTATGCGGTCGCATACCGCGCCTGCCACCTGTTCTCCGTGACGGAAGGGGCTGGCGGTAATGCATCGATAGGGGTCGGACAGGTCGCATCCATGAGCGAGGGCGGGCAGTCGATAAGCTTCGCGGTAGGCGGGCTGTCGTCCAATGCGGACGGCGGCCTGGAGACAACAAAATACGGCAGGATGCTGCTTGGGCTTATAAAGTCCCGCCCGCGAATGGGCGTGAACACGGCATAAGCCGCATTCTTTTTGCGGGCAGGAGTTTTGACAATGCTTTTCTTTCCGAACGCGGATCTTTTTGTTGCCTCGCTTTCCCTTGAAAAGAATTCCGAGGGGACGCGGTTGAAAAAGTTTGATTTCGAGAATCCGCTTGAGGCGTTCCGGGCAGATGTCCAGCCGAACACGCTTAATCCCGCGCAGATTGAGCTGTACGGCCTCAATGCCAGGACAGCGAACACAAAGAAATGCTTCGTGAATTCGGGTGATGGAAACAGTATGTCCCCTGATAACCGTGTAAAAGTCGTATATGACAGCGGCAGCACGGAGTATTACAGCATCCAGCCCGTAAACTCGTGGGGTACGCACAAGGAATTCCTGCTTATCCCTGTGGAGAATGAACCGCAGTGAAAAAGATGAGCATCGAAGAGGCCATAAAGCACCTTGGCGACGTGAACG
>JAFSSU010000108.1 GCA_017450845.1 Treponema sp. | reverse complement strand
TATTCGCTCAGGCTCTACGAGCACGCGGGCTACCGCAAGACCGGCGAAGCCCAGTGGCGCAAGGGGCTTTTCTACCTGATGGAAAAAGTGCTGGTGAATTGATTATATGACTGACAAAATGCAATTCGGCATGCCGACGCTCATCGAGAACAGGACGCTTGCGGACAACATCGCCCTGTGCTCACGGCTGGGCCTGCGCTTCATCGAGCTGAACATGAACTTCCCGGAATATCAGCTGGAGCAGCTTGAGGATACGGACTTTCTCATACAGGCCACGGAGAAGCAGGGCCTGTACTACACGATACACCTTGACGAGAACCTCAACATCGCGGACTTCAACCCCCTCGTGACGGACGCATACCTTGAGACCGTACGGCGGACGATAGGGGCCGCAAAGAAGCTCGTCTGCCTGCGGGACAGGTTCGGGGACAAAAGCCAGCCGCTCACGGTGAACATGCACATGAACCACGGCATATTCATCACGCTGCCCGACCGGAAGGTGCAGATGTACGAGCGCGACTTTGATACTTACATGGCATCTTTCAAGTCATTCCGCCAGAAATGCGAGGAGTGGATTGGGGATGCGGACGTACGGGTCGTCGTGGAGAACACGGACGGCTTCAGGGACTACGAGAAGAAGGTGATTGAGTACCTGCTCGAAAGCCCCTGCTTTGGCCTGACCTGGGACATCGGGCACTCCAAGGCGGTTGGGGAAACGGATGTTCCCTTCATCATGGCGCACAAGGAGAAGCTCTGCCACTTCCATATCCACGACGGAAAGGAAAAGCTTCCCAGGAACCACCTCGCCCTCGGCGACGGGGAGATTGATCTTGCAGCCCGGCTCAAGCTGGCGGAAGTGCGGAACGCACGCTGCGTCCTTGAGACCAAGACGATTGCCGCGCTGGAAAAATCCGTCGCGTATCTGAAGGGCATGCAGCTGCAGAAGTAACCGGCTGTAGAGCCAAAACACGTGAGACAGATAGCGGTCAACATCGTCTCCAAGGAATGTACCGGCGAGCATGACAAGGGGATGCCCTGTCCTTGACTTTTTATTCCGTGTACCATAGGATATACGCATGAAATTCCTGATCCTGAATGGAAGTCCGCGGAAAAACGGCAAGGTCTCGCGCATCCTTCATCAGATTGAAGAGTCGGTTGTTGCGGCCGGCAATGAGGCCTGTTTTTACGATGTCCCCGCCCTTTCGTTCAAACCCTGTGCAGGCTGCATGGCCTGCCGTTCAAGCGGGACCTGCGTGTTTCCTCAGGATGACGCGCATACGATCGCCCGGATGATTCAGGAATGCGACGGCATCATCGTAGGCTCGCCAGTCTACTGGGGCAACGTGAGCGGCCAGCTTAAATGCCTGTTTGACCGTGTGGTTGCCGTGATGATGGGGGAGTCGCCGCACGGAATTCCCATCCCGCGCCACAAAGGCAAAAAGGCCGTGATAGTCACAAGCTGTACAACGCCATTTCCCTTCAACATCCTTGCCGGGCAGACGACAAAGGCC
>JAFSSU010000107.1 GCA_017450845.1 Treponema sp. | reverse complement strand
CTGTGCGATGCGGCTGAGCGAAGCGGCAGGGACATACGGATTGCCATAACGAAGTTCATGCCCCCCGAGAATCCTCGCGGGACATGGGCGGACTACAACGTGCAGTATGCCGGCATAAACTCAAATGACTGGATGAACGAGCTTGTCCCGGATATCCGGCCCCTCGCGGAGAAATATCCTGTCTACAGCAAAAGCGTCTACTCATCGGTGAGCATCCCGGACCTGAGGGACGCGGCCTTGCATGCGGGCAGGGTCGTCATTACCGGGGTGGTCGCCGAATGCTGCGTGCTTTTCACTGCGATAGACCTGATAGACCTGGGCTGCAAGCTGGTCTACCTGACCGACGCATGCCCGGGATTCACCAGGGAAAAAGAGGCGGCTGCCGAGCTTGTGCTCAGCGGCCTGTCCCCCCTGCACTGCCTGCTCATGACGGCCGCAGAATACGAGGCGGAATGAGAATCCGCCGCCATGGCCCCGCCGGGCTTGTCCTGATTGCCCTCCTGCTGGCAAGCTCCGCTTTCTTTGCCTCCGCTTCTTTTTATTCGGGCATCAGGCAGGAGGAATACGAGGGGCTGGGGCTTCCTGTCCTGAACGTCAACACCTACGGAAAGAAAATCAGTTCCAAGGAAAAATACCTGGACGCGGTCTATACCCTGGACTACGGGGACCAGCACTGGGGCGGGGGCTGCAAGATCCGGGGCAGGGGGAATTCCACTTGGAGCACGATAGACACTGACAAGAAGCCTTACCTGCTGAAATTGGACGATGATCAGCCCCTGCTCGGCTTGGGCAGGGCGCGGCGCTGGGTGCTGAAAGCCAGCGCGACCGACAAGAGCTTCCTCCGCGACGAGTACGCCTTTTATCTTGCCCGCCATATTTGGGACCGCTTTGCCTGGACCCCCCGGCAGCGCTTTGTTACCCTCATACTGAACGGAAAGTATGAGGGGCTGTACGGCTTGCAGGAGAAGGTGGAAATCCTGCCGGAACGGGTCGGCATAAACCCGGAGGACGGCAGCGTCCTGTTCAAGATTGACGAGCACATAAGCGAGCGGCTGAGCTTCACGAGCGAGCACGGGGCCTTGTTCAACATCGTGGATACGGACGGGGTTGAGTTGAGCTGGGACGAGTTTTTTGCGCTGAAGGACTTCGTGAACGAGCGGGAGAAGTACATCTTCGGTGAGAACGATGACGGCGAAAGCTGGACGAGTTACTTTGACATTGATTCCCTCGTGGACTGGTACCTCATCAACGAGCTGACGAAGAACCACGACTCTCGTTTCCAGGGCTCCTGCTTCATCTACTATGACAAGCCCAAGGACAAGTTCTTCATGGGGCCGGTCTGGGACTTCGACCTGTCTGCCGGTAACACCGATGCGGCGGGCTGCAGCAAGGCGGACGGCTACATAACCGCACAGGGCTTCTGGTACGAGCATCTCCTGACGGACGAGGTCTTTATGACTGCCCTGCGGAGCCGCTGGAGGGAGACCCGGGACGAGATCAGCGCGTCGATTGACGGCATACAGGACTGGGCGGACTCGCTCAGGGATGCGGCCGTGCTGAATGACAGGGCTTGGAAGAGCTTCGGTCACAGGCAGTGGCCCAATCCGACGGGCTGGAGGAGCAGGAAGAGCTATCAGGACGAGGTGGATTACATGGTAGGATATCTTCGTGCCCGGCTGGACTGGCTGGACAAGCAGTGGGGCTAGGCTCCGGAACAAAAAAAAGGCACGAAGCCGGAGTCTCCGATTCCAGCTTCGTGCCAGGCTGTTCTCAAGGCTAAGATACTGACAGCCTTTCTCTGGCGGTGGTAAACGCCATATCCTGATTTGCTCCTTTTTTTGTGTGGCGGAAGGGTCTCCATCCCCTCGCCCCACAAGCTCCTTTTTCGGCGGTACGCGGAGCAGGACCATGTACGGTCAGCCCTGCTCCGTCGGTTCACCAGAACCTTACGATACCAACTATAGCGCATCAGGGACCGGCGTTCATGAAACCTTCCTAAGAGAAAGATAAGAAAGCTCTTATGAAGAGAACATGTCCTGGCAATATCGGGGAGGAGCTGCGGGGCAGCCCCTCCGTCTCCTTATTCCACCGTCGCGACAACATCCTTGCTGTCCGACAGCCTGAAGCAGCCTTTTTTGCCGCTCGCCGTCACGTCGTAGCTTCCCTTGAAGCCCTTTACCGTCACATATCCGTCAGCATCGGTAACCGCCTCGCAGCTCGTGTGCCATTCTTCCTTTATAAGATGATGGAGGGCGTTGTATGCGGGCTTGAGGGAATTGTCCCTGCGAATGACGCCGCTCGGAGCATTCAGCCATGCCCCGTCGCCGAAGTCCCAGTTCGTGATTGCCGTCACGAGAGGATGCTGCTCAAAAAGCGTGCGGTACATCGCCTCAAGGGCATCCGCCTGCTTCTGCTCGTATTCGGGAGTGGCGGCATCGTCCTCGTAGTGCACGTCCTGCAGGTCGTCTATCTCCGGGGGAACGAGGGGGCCCGCGACGATCGTGTTCTCCGTGAAGTGGATGGGAAGCCCGAAGTGCTCATAGCGGCCCAGGATTTCCTCCGTCTTGTCCTTAGACCACACCCCCTGGTGCTGGTGGGACTGGAGCCCTATGGCCTTGATGGGTACCCCGGCGTTCAGGCAGCCGTCGATGAGAATCTCATAGCTCGTGGAAAGGTTGAAGTCGTTGATGAGGAACACGCCGTCCGGGTTGCTTTCCTGTGCCGCATCGAACACCTTCTTTACCAGGGCGACCCGTCCGTGTTCCTTGCAGATGCGGGTGATGGCGTTGTCGTATTTGCTGTAGATGGGCATGATGACCACTTCGTTGATGACGTCCCACATGTCGATCATGCCCTTGAAGCTGCTGACCTCGCGGTGGATCCGCTCAAGCTGCTTTTTCAGGATGGTCTCGTTGTCATAGTCCATGAGCCAGGGGACGCAGCCGGTGTGCCAGCAGAGCGGGTGGCCCTTTACCGTGACATCCCTGCTTTTCAGGAATTTTGCGGCGGCCATGAGCTGCTCCGTATGGGGCTTGCCTTCTTCCGGCTCAAAGCCGCCCCAGTAGAAGGGGAGCGTCCCGTAGTTAAAGAGTCCCAGCCATTTCTGCATCCGGTCTTCGAGCCTGGCACGGAAGGCTTCTTTTTCCGCGTCCGTCAGGGGCTTCGCCTCGTTCAGGTTGCCGTTGCCGTTGTGGACTTCCGGCCCGTTCGTGTAGGGGAGCGATTCGAATGCCCCGCATCCAAAAAGGAATTCATGGTTTCGCTGCTCGATGCGCACCTTTGCGCCGCCGGCAGGCTTCCCGTCCTTCCCTACGATTTTTACTCTTGCTTCCGCTTTCCTGTGAGATAAATCCGACATACTTTCTCCTTGCTCATAAAAGAGCCTTGTATCTGTAAATAGTATAGCGGACGTTTTCCGGGAAAACAACAATATTCATGGGAAATAATGTCTTTATATTGCATGCCGGGCTCCGCCGGATGCAAGGCCCGACGCAAGAATCGCCCGGCGGGGCTTCCCTTTTGCGCCAGAAATTCACTATATTAGAGGAGAGGTTTATATCATGGCAAAGAAACTTACACCGATGACGCTTTTGTGCGGCTATCTGGGGGCGGGCAAGACGACCCTCCTGAACAACGTGCTGAACAAACAGCAGGGCTACAAGGTCGCCGTCATAGTGAACGACATAGGCGAGGTCAACGTTGACGCGAAGCTGATAGCGGACGGAGCGAAAATCACCGACACGAGCAGCATCGTCCCCCTGACAAACGGCTGCATCTGCTGCACGCTCAAGACCCAGCTGGCGCAGAACATAGAGAACCTGATTAAGGGCGGAAAGTACGACTACATCCTGATCGAGGCGAGCGGGGTCTGTGAGCCCATGCCGATTGCCCAGGAGCTGGAGACGATCAAGAACGGCAAGCTGGACAACGTCGTCGGCGTTGTTGATGCCAAGCGTCTGGTCGATGAGTTCGCATCCGGCGACGCGCTTCTCAAGGAGAAGGACGAGGAGGACATTGAGTCCCTTCTGGTGCAGCAGATTGAGTTCTGCTCCACCCTGGTGATAAACAAGAAGGATCTTGTCACCGAGGATGAGTTCAAGAAGGTTCGCGCGGTCATCAATGCGATTCACCCCGGGGTCAAGATAATCGAGACCGTCAAGGGTAACGCCGACGTGGGCGACATCCTCGCGACCGGGAGCTTCGACTTCGAGGCCGTCTTCTCCAGCGCGGGCTGGTGCAAGAAGCTGGCGGAGGACGAGGGTGAGGAGCACGAGGAGCACGGGCATCATCATGACGATGATGACGGGCACGAGGGGCATGAGCACCACCATGACGAGCATGGCCACCATCACCACGAGCACCGGCATGAGGGCGAGAGCGAGGACGAGTACGGAATCGGTACGATGATCTACTACCGGCGGAAACCCTTCGACAGGCAGAAGCTGGATGCGTTCTGCGACGGATGGCCCAGGAACATAATCCGCTGCAAGGGGCTCATGTGGTTTGCGGACGAGCCTGATATGGCATGGGTCTTCGAGACGAGCGGCAGGCAGATCCAGGCGGGATATTCCGGCCAGTGGATTGCCGCCGTCCCCCCCGCCGAGCGCGAGCAAATCCTCAAGGAGAATCCCAAAATCCGCGACGAGTGGGACAACGATGTTGGCGACCGCATGATAAAGCTCTGCGTCATCGGACAGAACCTGGACAGGGATGCCATCTGCAAGGCCCTTGACGGCTGCCTTGCGGATTAGCCTGCTGAGGCGTTGCCAGAGAAAACGTTTTCAGGAAAATTAGCGAAAACGTTTGCGTAAAAAGCCACTTTTTCATTGCAAAATTCCCCTTCTCGTTTTATAGTTGTTATAGAACAAGGAGGGGTGTTTTTATGCCTGTCACATTGAAGGACATAGCCACTGCCTGCAACGTGTCGTTTTCGACCGTCAGCAAGGCACTGAAGAACAGTCCCGAGATAAGCCAGAAGACGGTAGAAGCGGTGAACAAGAAGGCGATGGAGCTGGGCTACCATCCCAACGCCGCCGCCATAGCCCTGCGGACGAACCGGTCATACGACATAGGGGTCATCTTCGAGGACATAACCGGGTCAGGGCTGCAGCATCAGTATTTTGCCCGAATCTTCGACTCCATAAACGAAAGCGCGAACAAGGCAGGCTACGACATCACTTTCCTGAGCAACGTGGGCAAGCGCAGCTACCTGGCGCAGGCCAAGTACCGGGGCTGCGACGGCATCATAATAGTGAATTGTTCTTTCCGCCGGGCGGACGTCAAGGAGCTCTTGGACAGCGGCATACCCATCTGTACCCTGGACAGGAACCTGAAGAACGCGCACCCTTCGGTGATGAGCGACAACAGCGACGGCTTCCGCTCCCTGATGGAGTTCATACTGGGACGGGGGCATAGGAAAATTGCCTTCGTGCACGGGGAGCCGACGGACGTGACGCGGATGAGGTTGTCCGTCTTCCGCTCCATGCTCAAGAAGTACGGGCTGGATCTTCCCAAGGAGTACATCGTCGCCGCCACCTACCACCTGCCGGAGACGACCAGGCAGGCGACGCTCGAGCTGCTCAAGCTTTCCGACAGGCCGACTTGCATCATATACCCTGACGATTTCTCCGCGCTCGGCGGCATAGACGCGCTCTTCAAGAGCGGGATTACGCCCGGCAAGGACATCAGCATAGCGGGCTATGACGGCATTTTCCTGTCCAAGATAATCACGCCCCGCCTTGCCACATGGGAGCAGAACAGCCCCGAGATAGGCCGCCAGCTCGTCATGTAGCTCCTGTCAAGCATAGAATACCCGGAGAGCTTCTCGCCCGCGTCCATAAAGGTGTCCGGCCGCCTGGTGGAAGGGGAGAGCGTCGTGGACCTGAACAAATAATATTTCCGTAACCTTTGCCCCCCTGCTTGGTTCATTTTGCAGACCCGGAAAAAAACGAAAGTTTTTGAAAAATATTTGTTGACAAATAGGAAAGAGGGTTTATAATGAAGGTATGCTACAACGTTGTAGTACGGGTAGCATAAATATAAATTGTTTTCATTTATTAGGAGGAAAACATGAAAAAGGCATTGATCGTTGCTGCGGCCGTCGCTTGCGCCGCTACGACTGTGGCTGTCGCCGCGAAGAAGAAGGACGTTCCTCAGGGAAAGGTCCTGAACATCTACTGCTGGAACGAGGAGTTCCAGTCAAGGTTCAACGACTTCTACGCTTCCAAGCTGCCCTCTGACATCAAGGTCAACTGGGTTATCACCCCGAACCAGGGCAACGCCTACCAGAACAAGCTGGATGAGGCTCTTCTCGCTCAGGACAAGGCAAAGGCCGATGACAAGATTGACCTCTTCCTTGTTGAGGCTGACTATGCGTTGAAGTATGTCGATACCGACTTCACCCTCGATGTCAAGAAGGATATCGGTCTGACCGATGCCGACCTGGCCCAGCAGTACAAGTACACCAAGGATGTCATGACGACGACCAAGGGAAAGAAGCTCAAGGGTGTCTCTTGGCAGGCCTGCCCCGCCGGATTCATCTACCGCCGCTCTTTCGCCAAGCAGGTTCTCGGAACTGACGATCCGGCGAAGGTCCAGGCTCAGCTGAACAGCTGGGACAAGTTCGACGCTGTCGCCGCCAAGATGAAGGCTGCCGGATACTTCATGCTCTCCGGCTTCGATGATGACTTCCGCGTCTTCTCCGACAACATCTCTGCTCCTCTCGTGAAGGGCAACAAGATTAACATCGATCCCCAGATCCGCCGCTGGGTCAAGCAGACCAAGGAGTACACGGACAAGGGGTACAACAACAAGGCCAACCTCTGGTCTGCCGAGAGCGGACAGGGTGCCGGAAAGAACGGAAAGGTCTTCGGATACTTCGGACCGGGCTGGTTCATCGACTTCTGTCTCGCTGGTTGGGCCGCTGATGACGCTTCTCAGCCCTACGTGACCGGAAACGGAAGCTGCGGTGACTGGGCCTTCTGCGAGGGACCCCAGGGATTCGCTTGGGGCGGAACTTGGATTTGCGCCGCTAAGGGAACCGACAATGCTGCCCTGATTAAGGACATCATGTACACGATGACCTGTGACAAGGCTACTGCCAAGAAGATTGCCGAGCAGACCGGTGACTTCACCAACAACGAGGCCGCTATGACCGAAGTTGCCAACGGAAGCTACAAGAGCTCCTTCCTGGGCGGACAGAACCACCTGGCTCTCCTTCTCCAGAACGCGAAGAAGATTGACAAGAGCAAGGTTTCTATGTACGATCAGGGAATCTCCGAGAAGCTGCAGGCTGCGATGGCTGACTACTACAACGGAAAGGTCACCGAGGATCAGGCTTGGAACAACTTCTACACCTCCGTCAGGGAGCTGTATCCGAACCTCAAGAAGTAACTTAGGGTTACGGACAAGCAGGGGCTGAGCCCCTGACACAACAAGGCCGGCCGCGCGCTTCCGTTGCGGCCGGCCTTCTTTTTATTGTTTCAATTCCGGGAATATATCGATATTTTCATTGACAACTGATTGCATTGGGGGTATAATGAGGCTGGGAGGCTACAACGTTGTAGTTTCCCTTTGGAGAACTACGATGAAGACGATTCTGAATGCGGCCCTTTTTGCTTTTTCTCTGGCCATTGCATTCTCTGCTTGCGGTACGAAGGAGACTGTCTCCGCTGGCTCTGGCCTTGCCAAGTCCTTGGGGCCAGCCGGCTCATCTGGTGGAAAGGTCCTTAACATCTGCGTATGGAACGAGGAATTTCAGGATAGGTTCAATAAATTCTATGCCAGGAGGCTGCCCTCCGGCGTGAGCGTAAAATGGATTCTCACTCCCAATCAGGGCAGCGCGTACCAGGACAAACTGGACGAGTACATGCTCGCCCAGAGCGAGGCCGCCGCTGATGCAAAGATAGACATCTTCCTCGTTGAGTCTGATTATGCACTGAAGTATGTCAACACGGACTACACCCTTGACGTGAAGAAGGAAATCGGCTTGACCGATGCCGACCTTTCCCAGCAGTACAAGTATACCAAGGATACCATGACGGACGGCAGGGGCAACCTCAAGGGAGTTTCCTGGCAGGCTTGTCCCGCCGGCTTCATCTACCGCCGTTCGTTCGCCAAGGAGGTCCTCGGTAGCGATGACCCCGGGGAGGTGCAGCGCCAGCTGGACTCCTGGGATAAATTCGATGCCGTCGCGGCCAAGATGAAGGCGAACGGCTATTACATGCTCTCCGGCTTTGACGATGCTTTCCGCGTGTTCACTGACAACGTGACCTCGCCGTGGGTCGTCAACGGAAAAATCAACATTGACCCCCAGGTCCGCCGCTGGATTCAGCAGACCAAGGAGTACACGGACAAAGGCTACAATGCCAGGGCCAATCTCTGGTCCGCCTTGAGCGGGCAGGGGGCCGGAAAGGACGGGAAGGTCTTCGGATACTTCGGGCCGGGTTGGTTCATTGACTTCTGCCTCGCCGGCTGGGCTGCGGACGATGCGTCCAAGCCCTATGTGGCCGGGAACGGTAGCTGCGGCGACTGGGCATTCTGTGAGGGGCCGCAGGCTTTCTCGTGGGGCGGTACATGGATCTGCGGGGCCCGGGGCACTGACAACCTGGACATCGTAAAGGACATCATGTACGTGATGACCTGTGACAAGGAGACCGCCAAGAAGATTTCCGAGCAGACCGGCGACTTCACCAACAATGAGGCCGCGATGAGCGAGATGGCGCGCAGCAATTACCGGAACGAGTTCCTCGGCGGTCAGAACCACCTTGCCCTCCTGCTCCAGAACGTGCGGAAGATTGATAAGAGCAATATCTCTCCTTATGACCAGGGGATGACCGAGAAGCTGATGGGCTCCATGACTGACTACTTTCATGGGGCTGTTTCCGAGGATCAGGCATGGAACAACTTCTTCACCGCCATCAAGGAGACATACCCTAACCTCAAGAGGTAGGGGGACTCGCATGAAAAGGACATAAACCTCCTAATAAATAAAAAAGCAACGCTTTTTGCCTGCCATATCCGCTATGGCAGGTTTTTTTATTTGACACAAGACTGATATTTGTCTAGAATAACAGGCATTGTATAATCGGGATGGCACCGGGAGTTTTTTATGGATAAAAGGAAGTGGTTTTTCAGAGGCTCTGCGACGCTTATTTGCGCTGTGTCTCTGTGTTTGACGGCATGCGGCGGCAAGGCACTCAAAACTGAGCCTCATCAGGAGGGGCAGGATTCCAGGGCCCCGCAGATGAAAGACGGGGGCAGGATGGTCTTCGGCTTCGCGACTGAGCTGAACAACTTCGATCCCTTCTCCTCAATGACTGCGGACGCAAGGTCAATCAGCTTCAACATCTTTGACGGGCTTGTCCGGGTGGAGAGCGACGGGAGCTTCGTCCCTGCCCTCGCCGAGGATTTCTCCGTTTCCGAGGATTCCCTGACCTGGACGTTCCGGCTCCGCAAGGGGGTCAAATTCCACGATGGCAAGTCATTGACCAAGGATGACGTTCTCTATTCGATACAGAAGGCGGTGGACGGGGGCGTGACGGGCTACAAGGCCATAAAGTCCTTCTCCTTTGACCGTTCCGGTGATAACCTGATCATAACGCTGTCCGAGCCGGACGCGGGCTTCATTGTCTACCTTACGACCCCGATCGTCCAGAAGGATGCGAAGGATCTCGCTACTCACCCGGTAGGGACGGGACCCTACAGCTTCAAGGAGTATGTCGAGCAGGACCACATCACCCTTGCCCGGAACAACGCCTATTGGGGAAAGAAAGCCCACTTGGATACCATCGTAATCAAATTCTTGGCGAGCCAGGCTGACTTCCTGCTGAATTTCAAGGCGGGAAGCATAGACGGCTTCTCCGCCAACGCTGACACGGTGGAGCAGCTGAACCGCGACGAGATAAACCTGTACCCGCGCAATTCCAATTCCGTGCAGCTTTTCGCCCTGAACAACAAATTCGGCCCCTTCAGGGACAAGAATGTCCGGAAGGCAATCTGCTTCATGATTGACGCGGAGACAATCATCCGCACCGTGAACTACGGCTACGGGGTCAAGGCATCCAGCCCCCTCATCCCCGCCCTGTCAAAGTACTATGCCTCCGAGACGGACTTCAACTACATCAAGGATGAGGCCAAGGCCAGGCAGCTCCTCAGCGAGTCCGCTTATCCCGACGGATTCTCCTTCACGATTACGGTTCCTTCCAACTACAGCGTCCATGTCAGGACGGCGGAAGTCATCGTCGGCGAGCTCGCCAAGCTGGGAATCAAGGCCGAGATAAAGCAGGTGGACTGGGCGACATGGCTCCAGCGGGTCTACGGAGAGAAGGACTACGAGGCGACGGTCGTGTCGTTCGACGGGCACTATGCCTATCCGACGGCTTTCCTTGCCCGTTACTGTTCGACAGCCAAGAACAATATGGTCGGCTTCTCCAACACTGAGTATGACAAGACCTACATGAAGGCTATCTCCACGACCAGGGAAGAAGAGCGGATTGCGTTCTTCGGGCAGTGCCAGAAAATCCTGAGCGAGGAGGCCGCGAGCGTCTTTTTGGAGGACATTTCCATGCTCTCCGTCTACAACAAGAATTTTCAGGGATGCAAGGACTACCCCCTGTATGCCCTTGATTTGTCGGCGATATACGCCGTCGAGTAAAAACTGCGAGCGAGGTTAGGAAACCATGGAACTTGAGACAAAATGCATTCAGGCCGGATATTCCCCCAAGAACGGTGAGCCGCGCATGATTCCGATCATACAGAGCACGACCTTCAAGTACGACACGAGCGAGGACATGGGCAAGCTGTTCGACCTGGAGGCGAGCGGCTACTTCTACACCCGCCTGCAGAACCCGACGAACGACATGGTCGCGGCGAAGATTGCGTCCCTGGAGGGCGGAACTGCCGCCATGCTCACATCATCGGGCCAGGCCGCCAACTTCTTCGCCGTGTTCAACATAGCGACGGCCGGGGACCACGTTGTGGCCTCCTCCTCGATATACGGCGGTACCTTCAACCTCTTCAACGTGACGATGCGCAAGATGGGCGTGGATTTCACCTTCATCAGCCCGGACTGCAGCGATGCGGAGCTTGAGGCGGCCTTCCGCCCGAACACCAAGGCCGTCTTCGGCGAGACCATAGCCAACCCCGCGCTGACGGTGTTCGACATAGAGCGCTTTGCCAAGGCCGCCCACGCGCACGGTGTCCCGCTCATTGTGGACAACACCTTCGCGACCCCGGTCAACTGCCGCCCGATTGAGTGGGGGGCTGACATTGTGACGCACTCGACGACAAAGTACATGGACGGGCACGACTCCTGCGTCGGCGGCGCGATTGTCGATGGCGGCAAGTTCGACTGGATGGCCTGCAAGGACAAGTTCCCCGGCCTCTGCACGCCTGACGAGTCCTACCACGGCATAACGTATGCGAGCAAGTTCGGCAAGGAGGGGGCCTTCATCACCAAGGCGACCGCCCAGCTGATGCGCGACTTCGGGTCCATTCAGGCTCCCTTCAACGCCTTCATACTGAACCTGGGCCTTGAGTCCCTGCCGGTGCGGATGGCCCGCCACTGCGAGAACGCCCTTGCGGTCGCCAAGTTCCTTTCTTCCAATCCTACCGTCGCCTGGGTGAACTATCCGGGCCTGGAAGGGAACAAGTATCATGCCCTTGCCCAGAAGTACCTGCCCGGCGGAAGCTGCGGCGTCGTTTCGTTCGGGGTCAAGGGGGGACGCAAGGTGGCCGAGTGCTTCATGAAGAATCTCAAGCTGGCTATGATAGCCACCCATGTCGCGGACGCGCACACCTGCGTCCTGCATCCGGCTTCGTCCACCCACAGGCAGCTGACCGACGCGGAGCTGGAGGCCGGCGGCGTCTCGCCCGACCTTATCCGCCTTTCCGTGGGGCTTGAGAATTCGAAGGATATAATAGAAGATTTGGATCAGGCCCTGAAGGCTGCAACCGTATGAACCGAAAAAGCCCTATTTCTGCAAAGAATAATACCAAGGCGAAGCTTGCCATACTCATAGGGGTCTTCTGCCTCCTCTATATCATTTTCTCGTTCAGACCGCTGGGAGAGGAGCTGCATCTTACACCGGACTGGACCATCGCCATAGACAGGGATGGGGCGGCCCCGGATAAGGAAGGGAATCTGGTCCCCTTCAAGCTCGGGCAGGCAATCGGCTACTTTTCCGATGACGGCAAGATGGCCCGTTGCATCCCCTACAGCTTCAATGCGGCGATTTCCCCGAGCTACTATGCGGTCTACAACGCGGACAACTCCCGGACCCAGGTCAGGACTCCAGACGGGAACGTTGCGGTGACGCTGGACGCGCCTGGCTTTCCCTATTTCTCCGAGGACAGGATTTTCGTCTTCTTCCCCAACGGGAGCAGCGTCGCCAGGTTCGATTCTTCTGGCGGGAAGCTGTGGGAGTACGAGGACTATTCGCCCATAACCGCGTTCTCCTCGTCCGCCGGCGGCAGCGTCATCGGATTTGCGGACGGTCAGCTGGTCTCCATATTGGCTGACGGCAGGATTGACCAGCAGTATTACCCGGGAGGCAGCGAGCTTTCCGCCATATACGGGGCGGCGATAAGCGATGACGGCAGCCTGATTGCCTGCATCAGCGGGCTCAGGACCCAGCGATTCGTGGTATCTAAGAGGGCGAGCGGCGAGCATCCCAAGGTCATCTTTCATGAGTATCTGCCCGCGGACTCCAACACCCTCCGCATGGTCAGGTTCAATGCCGATGCGGACATGGCTTTCTACAATTATAACGGGGGGCTGGGAGTCGCCGACCTCAAGGAAGCCCGCAGCGCGCACATTTCCCTTCCCGGGACGGTCGTGCAGATTGAGGAGTCCAAGGAATTCGGCCTGATGTTCGTCCTGAGCCGCGACAAGGGTGAGTACACCGTCACGGTGCTGGAGCCGTTCGACCAGGTGCTCGCCACGACGTCGTTCAAGGCGGACAATTCCTTCCTTCTGGTGCAGGGCGAGCATGTGTTCATCGGAAGGGACAACAAGATTTCCCGCCTGACGGTATCAAAGCGTTGACGGGTATGGGAGGCCCTTTTATGAGTTTGACGAAAAGCCGGAAGGCATTCTTTGCGGCGGCACTTGCCCTTCTTGCTGGGGCGGGGATTTGTGTGGCATTCGACTGGCCCCAGGACGAGACCAATGCGGATTCCTTCCGCTCTTACTTCGCGCAGCTCAGGGGAGGCAGGATAGAGTCCTCCATCGTCTTCCGGGAAAGCTCCTCCGACGTGAAGGCCGCGGATTCCGGGGATGTCGCCCTTGTCATGGGCGGGCATACCGGGGATTACGGCTGGTTCGACTCCCCTCTTGGAGATATGGTCATCATAGCCCACGGGGACAACATCTCGACTGTCTATGGGAACCTTGACGAGGACAGCCTTGCCGAAGGTCTTTCCGGCAGGATCTCCGGCGGGACAAAAATCGGCGAGAGCGGGAATTCCTCCTGGCATGAGGGAGAATCCGGCCTTGAATTCCAGGTGCTGGACACGGCGAACAAGAGCTGCATCAACCCCCGCCTCCTTATGCCCCGGGTGGGCAAGGAGCTGGAGCTGCTGATCGGGAGCCTCTCCCTGGACGACCGTGAGGGAAAGACCCACTATCTTTTAAACGAGCGGAACCTTCCGGCCGGGACCTACAGGCTCTACCATGACAGGCAGGAGGTCGCCGTTCCCTATAAGACTCATGTCGCCCTTAACGGGCTGACCGTAGAGAGCATAAGTTACGACAATCTGATTGAGAGCAAGGGGGAGCTCTGCGTACAGGGCAACGAGAAGTATTCTGTTGCGGACCTGTACCCGGACAGCAAGCGGAGGCTGCTCTCCGTCATCCACCTGGCGCACGGGCACTCCACCCTGTCCGTCTTTGTCGTGGACATCCTTGGCGAGAGCCACCAGATTAAATTCAATATCGACATAGACTGAGAGGGGAGGGGAGTACGATGAAAATAACGATACTGGACGGGAATGCCGTCAATCCGGGGGACTTGTCCTGGGCTGAGCTTGAGAAGCTGGGAACTCTGACCGTGTACCCGCGTACCGGGCCTGCCGAGGTCATAAGCCGCATCGGGGACAGCGACGCGGTCCTGCTGAACAAGGTCAGCATCACCGAGGAAGTCCTTGCCGCCTGTCCCTCGCTCAAGTACATCGGCGTTCAGGCGACCGGCTACAACGTGATAGACCTGGAGGCATGCCGCAGGCATAAGGTCACCGTGACCAACGTCCCGTCATACAGCACTGCCGGGGTCGCCCAGCTGGTCTTCTCTTTCATAAGCGAGTGGGCCTGCCACGTGCAGCTGCACTCCGACTCCGTCATGGCGGGGGGCTGGGTCCGGTCGCCCGACTTCGTTTACTGGGAGAAGCCCCTCTTTGAGATTGAGGGCAAGACCCTGGGCATCTTCGGCTACGGCAGCATCGGGAGCCGCGTTGCCCGCATCGCCAAGGCCTACGGGATGAAGGTCATCGTCTGTACCAGGACGCCCAAGCCGGAGATTGAGAGGCCTGTCGATTTTGACACGCTCCTCAGGGAGTCGGACTTCATCTCCCTTCATGCCCCGCTGACGGACAAGACCAAGGAGATAATCAACAAGGTCAGCCTTGCCAAGATGAAGAAGGGTGCCTACCTCATAAACACCGCGCGTGGCGGGCTCGTGGTCGAACAGGACGTGCGGGCGGCCCTGGAGGAGGGGAGCCTCGCCGGTTACGCCGCCGATGTCGTCCTTCAGGAACCCATGTCCCCGGACTGCCCCCTGCTCAAGGCCCCGAACTGCCTACTGACCCCGCACATCGCGTGGGCCTCGGTGGAGACCCGGCGGCGGCTGATGGGTGTCGTCATCGGCAACCTGCGGGCCTGGATGGACGGGAAGCCTGAGAACGTCGTCAGCTGAATCCCGTATTGCGACAAAAAAGATTACGTACGTAAACAAAAAAAATTACGTACGTAAACGGAAAAAATCACCTGCGTAAACCGAAATTTTTCCGCCCGCAAAAACGCATTTTTCAGTGGCAAAATATAAGAATATCTGTTATAATAGCCCTTAATGACGTTGGAAAATTGTTTGCCTGGGAATCCCTATCCCCTCGGCGCTCATATACGGGACGGCGGGGTCAACTTTGCCGTTTTCAGCCGGAATGGGACAAGGGTCATATTGGAATTGTATGCGAACGAAGGGGACAACGATCCGTATGCCTCCTTGGCGTTTGACCCCGTTAGGAACAGGACGGGCGACATCTGGCATATCTTCGTGCCGGGCCTCCAGCCGGGGGCCTTGTACCTCTACCGGGTGGACGGGCCGTTTGAGCCCCGCGAGGGCCACCGCTTCAATGTCAAGGAACTTCTCTTTGACCCCTATGCCAAGGCGATTACGCCTACCTCCGTGTTCCACAGCCTGCCCCCGAACTACCGTACCCCGATAGACAAGACGGACGTGGAGCTGGAGGAGTCCCGCCACTTCTACCAGTTCCCCAAGTGCGTCGTCATAGACGACAAGGCCTTTGACTGGGAGGGGGACAGGCCGATCAACCGGCCCCTGAGCGACAGCATCATCTATGAGGTCCACCTGAAGGGCTTCACGGCCGGCCGGGACTCCGGCGTGCGCAACCCCGGCACCTACGACGGCTTCCGCGAGAAGATTCCCTATCTCTCGTACCTTGGCATAACGGCGGTCGAATTCCTTCCCCTCTACGAGTTCGACGAGTACGAGAACACGAACATCAATCCCCGCACGGGCGACAGGATGAAGAACTACTGGGGCTACAGCACGGTCAACTTCTTCTCCCCCAAGGCGGGCTACGCGGCTGACAAGCGGCCGGGAGCCTGTGTGGGTGAATTCAAGAGCTTGGTCAAGGAGCTGCACCGCAACGGCATAGAGGTCATCCTTGACGTCGTGTTCAACCACACGGCGGAAGGCAACGAGCGGGGGGTCATGCTGAACTTCCGCGGCTTCGAGAACAGCGTCTACTATCTTCTGGTCGGCAGCCACAAGGAGTACTATATGAACTACTCCGGCTGCGGCAACACCTTCAACTGCAACCACCCCGTCGTCCGGCAGTTCATCTTGGACTGCCTGCGCTACTGGGTGCTGGAATACCACATCGACGGCTTCCGCTTTGACCTAGCGCCGATCCTGGCACGCGGGCAGGACGGCTCCTTGAACGGCTTCCCGCCGCTGACCAACGCGATTTCCGAGGACCCCATCCTCGCCGACACCAAGATAATCGCCGAGCCCTGGGACGCGGGCGGGGCCTACCTGCTCGGGGGCTTCCCGGGAGGCCGCTGGGCTGAGTGGAACGACCGCTTCCGCGATGAGATCAGGCGTTTCTGGCGGGGCGACGAGTACGTGTCCAACGGGGCCGCGACGCGCATGAGCGGGTCGAGCGACCTGTTCACGATTTCCGGCCGTACCCCGAGTCACAGCATCAACTACGTGACCTGCCACGACGGCTTCACGATGAACGACCTGGTCAGCTACAACCACAAGCACAACGACGACAACGGCGAGGAGAACCGGGACGGCACGGACTCCAACTGGTCCTACAACCACGGTTATGAGGGGCCGACCAAGAACCCCGTCATAGAGCGGCGGCGCAACAAGCAGATGCGGAACTTCATCCTGACGACGCTCATTTCGATAGGTACCCCCATGCTCCTTGGCGGGGACGAGTTTCGGCGCGGGCAGGAGGGCAACAACAACGCTTACTGCCAGGACAACGATATTTCCTGGTTCGACTGGGACATCGCGGGCCTGAATTCCTCGCTGATAGACTTCACCAAGCGGGCCATTGCGATGAGGCGGAAGCATGCGGTATTCCGCCGCGCGACTTTCTTCCAGGGGCAGAAGGCCGGCTCCGTCCCGGACATCCAGTGGTTCGACATGGACGGCAGCGCGCCTGAGTGGAGCAAGATTTCCCGCTTCATCGCCTACGAGCTGTTCGGCCAGTACTGCGTGAACGACGACGGGAGCAGGGACAACGACTTCTACATCGCCGCCAACACCGACAGGCAGGACGTGATGGTGACCATCCCCACCCCGCTCGGCGGCAAGCGCTGGTTCCTGGTGGCCGACACCTCGATTGAGGGGGCGGACGCGATAGTTCCGGAGGGGAAGGCTATCTCCCTGCGCGAGCAGGAGCATTACGTCATCCCCGCGAACTCTCTGATAGTGCTTATGGCCCAATAGGGCTGCAGAGGACATAGAACACAAAGAACACAACACATTTACCGGAGGAAAATATGGTATTTGATGCAGAACAATTCAAGGCAAACCTGACGGGGCGCCTTCGCAGGCAGTACGGCAAGGACATAAGCCAGGCCTCCAAGCATGACCTCTTTGACGCGGTCAGTGCCAGTGCCCTGGAAATCATCATGCCGAACTGGATGGAGACCAGGCGCGAGTACGAGGCCAAGCCGACCAAGCAGCTCTACTACCTGAGCGCGGAGTTCCTGATGGGACGCGCCCTCAGCAACAACCTGATCAACGCCGGGATTGACAAGCAGGTCAAGGAAGTCCTCAAGGGGATGAACATCGACTACGACATCATCGAGGACGAGGAGCCCGACGCGGGTCTCGGCAACGGAGGCCTTGGCCGCCTGGCCGCCTGCTTCCTGGACAGCCTCGCTACCTTGCAGTACCCGGGCAACGGCTACGGAATCCGCTATGAGTACGGCATGTTCGAGCAGCATATCATCAACGGCGAGCAGGTGGAGTTTCCCGACAACTGGCTGCGCCACCGCGACCCCTGGGAAGTCAAGAGGAGCGACCTTGCCGTCACCGTCCGCTTCGGCGGCGAGATCAAGCATGGCAAGACCCCTGACGGCCAGGACCGCTTCTTTGTCGAGGGCGCGGAGGAAGTCATCGCGACTCCCTATGACATGCCCATCGTAGGATTCGGCAACAACACCGTCAACACCCTCCGCCTCTGGCAGGCGACCAGCCCCAACGGATTCGACCTGCAGCTGTTCAACGACATGCAGTACAGCCGTGCCGTCGAGAGGCAGAACAACGCCGAGAACATCAGCCGCGTCCTGTACCCCAACGACAACGGGCCGATGGGAAAGGAGCTGCGCCTGAGGCAGCAGTACTTCTTCACCTCCGCTTCCCTGCAGGACCTGGTGCACCACTTCGTCATGACGGTCGGAACCGACCTGTCCAAGTTCCCGGACTACCACGTCATCCAGCTGAACGACACCCATCCGGTCGTCGCCATCCCCGAGCTGATGCGGATTTTGCTGGACGAGTACAACGTCGGCTGGGACAACGCCTGGGCCGTCGTCCAGAAGACCTTCGCCTACACCAACCATACGATCCTCGCCGAGGCTCTTGAGAAGTGGCCGATTGAGACCTTCAAAAACCTGCTTCCCCGCATCTACCAGATCGTCGAGGAGATTAACCGCCGCGAGGTCATCGAGCTGAGGCAGAAGTTCCCCAACGACTACGACAAGCAGAACCACATGGCGATCATCCATGACGGCAAGGTCTACATGGGCTGGCTCGCCATCCACGCCTGCTTCTCCGTCAACGGTGTCGCCGAGCTGCACACCAAGCTGCTCAAGGAGCAGGAGTTCAAGGCCTGGAACGTCCTGTACCCGCAGAAGTTAAACAACAAGACGAACGGAGTCACCCAGCGCCGCTGGCTGCTCCTGTCCAACCCGGAGCTGGCCGACCTCATCACCGAGAAGATCGGGCACGGATGGGAGACCGACCTGACCAAGCTCAAGGGCCTGGAGAAGTTCGTCGATGACGATGCGACCTTGAACCGCCTGATGGAAATCAAGATGCACAACAAGCAGGAGCTGGCGGACTACCTCAAGCACGCGCAGAACGAGTTCCTGGACCCTGACAGCATCTTCGACACCCAGGTGAAGAGGCTTCACGAGTACAAGAGGCAGCTGCTCAACGTATTCCACATCATGTACCTCTACAACAGGATTGTCGAGGATCCCTCGTTCAACCCGCCTCCGCGCACCTTCATCTTCGGTGCCAAGGCCGCGTCAGGCTACCGCAGGGCGAAGGCAATCATCAAGCTCATCAACACCGTCGCTGACCGCGTCAACACCGACCGCCGCGTCGGGGGCAAGCTGCGCGTCGTGTTCATCGAGAACTACCGCGTCTCCGTCGCCGAGAGGATTATCCCCGCGACCGATGTCTCCGAGCAGATTTCCACCGCGGGCTACGAGGCTTCCGGTACGTCCAACATGAAGTTCATGATGAACGGAGCGGTCACCCTCGGAACGATGGACGGCGCGAACATCGAGATAGTCCACGAGGCAGGAAAGGACAACGAGGTCATCTTCGGACTGACCGCCGACGAGATCATCAAGATAAACAGCGAGCATTCCTACAACCCGCAGAAGTACCTGGAGCGCAACCCGGCACTGCAGAAGGTCGTGGAGCAGCTGGTGGACGGCACCTACGACCGCACCGGCCTCCTCTTCCGCGAGCTGCATGACTCGCTCGTCTACGGCGTTGAGGGACAGAGGCCCGACGTGTACGTCATCCTCGCCGACTTCGACTCCTACGTGCAGGCACAGGAGAAGGTCGCCAAGCTCTACATGGACAAGAAGGGCTGGGCAAAGAAGGCCCTGATGAACATCGCCAACTCCGGCAAGTTCTCGAGCGACCGCACCATCGAGGATTACGTCAAGGACATCTGGCACATCAACAAGATTGAGATCACGGGCAAGGCCAAGAAATAGGCCCTGACGAGATTTTGCTTCCGCCCCCGTCAGCCTTTCCAGAGGCGGCGGGGGCAATTTTTTGCGTTCAAGACGGAAGGAGGGGACAGGTGAAACTTGATGACATTGTGATCGTCCTGGTCAGGGCGGAGGAGAGCCGAAACATCGGGGCCGTCTGCCGGGCAATGGCCAACTGCGACATGCGCCGTCTCAGGATTGTCGGCATGAGGCGGGAGGACTACGACCTGGATTCGGTCTACCGCCTTGCCATACATGCGGGCTACATCTTTGACGACGCGGAGTTCTGCGGGAGCATAGCGGAGGCTACGGCGGACTGCGTCTTCGCTGCCGCGACGACCCGGCGGGAAGGGCGCAAGCGGAAGGGGGCGTTGCTCCTTCCCGAGGAGCTCGGCCCGCTCATCCGGCAGGGCGGGGAGGGGAAGAAGGCTGCCGTCCTCTTCGGCAACGAGCGGTCGGGCCTGAGCGACGAGGAGATGCGTGAGTGCGACTTCGGCATGACGATTCCTTCCAGCGAAAGCTTCGGCTCGCTCAACCTGAGCCATGCCGTGCAGGTCGTCTGCTACGAGCTTTTCCGCCACTTTTCCAGGCGGGAGGAGGGCTTTTTGTACAGGCGGGATGTCATTGACCGGCCGCGCCTGGAGGCAGCCGTCGGCTACATTCTGGACGACATGGCGCAGATAGGCTTCTTCTCGCACCTGGGCCGGGAGGACATGGAGGAACTGTGGCGCAAGGTCCTGTCCCGCGCCATGCTGACCGAGGATGAGGCGATGAAGATACAGAAGACATTCGACAGGGCGGCGGAGCTTGCGACCCGTGAGCCGCTGAACCACCCGTCCGCGTCGCATTACAGGGGCTAGGGGCGGTCAGAAGTAGAAGGCCCGTGGCTCCGGGTTGAAGGGCACGCTCTTTGCCCCGTTTATGCGGTAGAAAGTGTAGTCCTGATAGTGGGAGCCCTTCTTGAGCCTGAGCGTCATGAAGCTGGGGGGCAGGCCTCCCCGGGGGCGGGCGCAGCTGCCGGGGTTGAGCGTCAGGAGGCCGGTCGAACATTCCGCCATCGCGATGTGGGTGTGCCCGTAGAGGGCAAGCTCCGCCTCCTGCATGAGGGCCTCGTTCGTCAGGTATGCCGTGCCGTTGTAGAGCGAAAAGCGGTGCCCGTGGGTTATGAACATCGTGTGCCCGCTCGCCGTCAGCGTCTGGTTCAGGGGAACCTTCAGCTGGATGTGCCCCATGGGGTAACGGCTGGGGTCGTTGTTGCCCTGCACGAGGGCGATGACCGGGGGAATCTGCCGTTCGAGCGTCTCGTCCTGACCGGCCATGGAGAGGATGCTTACGACATCCCCTATCCCGTCCCCGCAGAAAACCAGCGCGTCGCACTGCTCCCCCTGCTCCCGAAGGATGTAGCCGAGCATGCTTGCCGCCCCGTGGGAGTCGGACGCGACAAGGATAAGGGACTCGTCCTTGCAGGCAAGCTCCTCTATGGCTTCCGCTGATCCGATGAGCAGGCTCTCCTGTTGTTCCTGGCTGTTCAACTACTTGTCCTGCTCTATGACGAAGTGGTTTATGGACTGGATGCCCGTCTCCCCGTCCACGTAACGGCGTACCTTCTTCTCGCCTACGATTGACTGGACGTGGGAATGCAGGTCGGAATCCGAGAATATCGAATTCCTGTAGGATGCCTGGCCGCCTTCAGCGGAGCCTGAGGCCAGAATCCGTGCCGGGTCGGCATAAAAGTCGCGGTCATCGGGCAGGTCCTCCATATAGCGTATGGCACGGAGGACAATCTGCTCCGCGGTCTTGTCTATTGTCTTGACCTCGACTTCCTCCTCCTCGGGGCTGGCATTCCGCTCGTATTCCAGCACGAAGTCGCAGTTGAACTCCTCGCCGAGCACGTCGTCCTGGGGCATAAGCGAGAAAATCGCGTAGGGGGGCTTCTCGTCCCAGTCCTTGCGGAGCTTGGACAGGTACTTGTGCGTCCCGTCCGGCGCGCCCAGGAGGATGATGCCCTTTATGTCCCGCTCGTCTATGATGTCGTAGAGGCTTGAAATCTTGGAGATGGACAGAAATTGCTCCGGGGTGTCCTCGGTGAAGATGACGGGCAGGATGATTCCCCCGTCCTCCTCCAGTCCGTAGCGTCCCCTCAGCTGAGGGATGATGTCGGACAGGAAGTCCTCGCCGTTGAACCCGTAGCCGAACATGACGCAGATGATTCCGTCCTCCGGGCTGAAGCGGAGCCTGTCGTCCTGATACGGGCTGGCGGCCTCATGCGCCTCAATCTTTATGCTGACCGCCCCCGGATGCACTGTCTCCTCCGCGCTCTTCTTCTCGCAGGAAATCCCCGTGAATGCCAGGGCGGCGCAGAAGGCCCCTGCATACAGTTTTTCCACCCATTTTGTTTTCATAGGCCTTATTGTATCAAGTTTAGTTTCTTTATAAAAGTGCTTTTCGCCAGACTTTTTTGCCTTATGCCTTCCGCCTGACAGTGTGTGTCGACAGGGACGAGATGTCCCGCGTGAAGCCATCGTCGCCGTAGAGCCGGTAGCCGTCCCCGCTCCCCACAAAGGCCAGGTCGTCCGTGCCGATGTCTTCCGTAGAGCCTGCCTCCATCGCGTTCCGGGCGAGGGGGACCAGGCATCCTTTCCGCACGAAGAAGACGACCGCGTCGGGCGGCACGCTGACGAAGTATGACCCCTTGCCCTTCTCCTCGGTCGTCAGCTTGCCCCTCTGCCAGGTCACCTTTGTCATCTGCTCCGGCAGGTAGACGTAGCGTGACACGGCGTTCTGCCGGTAGACCGGGGCAATCATGATGCCCTCGCCGACGAGCAGCTGGTCTTCGCATTCGAGCGCGTGGTGGTCCTCCGGCCAGTCGAATCCGATCGGGCGGATGTACATGCCGCCTGACAGGGCAGCCTTGACGAATTCGCTGTAGATGTAGGGCAGGAGGGCGTAGCGCAGGGCGAGGATGCTCTTGAAGTCCCCGCTGTCGCCGAACGCGTAGCACTCCTGCTCCCGCCCATTCCAGATGCAGTGGTTCCGCATGAGGGGGGTGAACACGCCGAGCGCGAGCCAGCGCAGGAGAAGGTCGCGGGTCGTGTCCCCTCCGAAGCCGCCGATGTCCGCCCCTGAGTAGAGGAAGCCCGCCATGTTCAGCGCGGGCAGCATGTGCATCTCCTGCTCCAGGTGCGCCCAGACAGACTTGTTGCTCCCGGTCCAGATGCCCCCGTAGCGGTGGGAGCCAATGCAGGAAGACCTGCTGTAGAGGAGCATGCGGCGGTCGGGCGAAATCTTTTGCAGGGCTTCCCCTGTTGCCCGTGTCATCATGGCCCCGTAGATGTTGTGGATTTTGTCGTGCCTGATTCTGCCTCCGTCAGCCGCGGGGCCGTCAATCCGTTGATAGAAGGACTTGTAGGCTTCCATAGGGTTCTTGTCCTTGTAGCCCAGGAAGGCGGGCTCGTTCATGTCGAGCCAGAAGCCTTCAAGCCCCAGGTCGGTCAGCTTCTTGTACTGCATGCCGAACCAGTCAGAGGCTTCCGGCAGCATGAAGTCGGTAAAGCAGGACTCGCCCGGCCATACCTGCTCCGAGAAGTCGCTCCCGTCCTCCTTCTTGCAGAAGAAGCCCCGGTCCCGCCCCTCCTCGTATACGTCGTAGCCGGATTCTGCCTTGATGCCCGCATCGACTATCGGTATCAGGCGGACTCCCTTCTCCTTCAGGCGGGAAGAGAGCTCTTTCATGTCGGGGAAGCGTTCCTTGTCCACGGTAAAAATCTTGCAGCCTTCCATGTAGTCTATGTCCAGGCATACCGCGTCCAGGGGGAGCCCAGCCTTCCGGTAGCCTTCGACGACCTTGAGCACGTCGGCCTCGGTCCTGTAGCCCCAGCGGCTCTGCTGGTAGCCGAACGCCCAGCGCGGGGGGATGTAG
>JAFSSU010000106.1 GCA_017450845.1 Treponema sp. | reverse complement strand
TGGTTTGACCTGATGAGCAAGTACGGCATAAGCTGCTGCAACTGGAGCCTGTGCAACAAGGACGAGACGGCGAGCGTCATCAAGAGTTCCTGCAAGAAGCTCTCCGGCTGGGGCGAGGGCGATCTCACGGAGTCCGGCAGGCTCGTCAGGCAGTACTTCCGTGGCTTGAAGAAATAGCCGCGCTCGGGTAATATGTCCTTACTATGGAAGAAGACAATTACCTGGTGGTATATACGGATGGCGGATGCCACGGCAACCCCGGCCCGGGCGGCTGGGGGGCCGTGATAATCGACGGCAACGACGTGCGGGAGCTCTCCGGCGGGGAGAAGGCGACTACGAACAACCGCATGGAGCTGACCGCCGCCATCAGCGTCCTTCAGACGGTATCCAATGAAGGGAAGTGGGCGGGCAAGACCGTCCGCGTGTTCATAGACAGCCAGTACGTCAAGAACGGCATAACGAGCTGGATCGCGGGCTGGAAGCGCAACGGCTGGCGGACGGCGGCCAAGAAGCCCGTCCTGAACCGGGACCTCTGGGAGCGGCTGGACTCGCTCGCCTCCTCCCTCACGGTGCAGTGGGTCTGGGTCAAGGGGCACGCCGGCGTCAAGTACAACGAGGTCTGCGACCAGCTCTGCCAGAAGGAAATCGCTAAATTTGAGTAAAAGGCTCATCCTCTGCTTTCTCCTCCTCCTCCCTGTCCTCCTCCTGCCGCTGAGCTCCGACTCGCAGTCCGCCGTGCAGGATTTGCCTTCCGGCAGCCTTGATTTCTGGAGCGACTACGGTGCGGAAGAGCTGTCCCGCGCCATAACGGAGCGGATGACGGACGAGGAGCTGCTCGCCCAGGTCTTCATGTTCGGCTGGGCGGGGGCGGAACCGAGCTCCCTGCTCCGCCGCTGGGT
Organism: Treponema sp.; assembly: GCA_017450845.1. Lineage (GTDB taxonomy): Bacteria > Spirochaetota > Spirochaetia > Treponematales > Treponemataceae > Treponema_D. The sequence continues at coordinate 10,898 of JAFSSU010000106.1, read as the reverse complement.
CACGGAGCGGGGCCTGGGCTCTGTAAAGGTCTTCGGCTGGAACACCGAGGACATCCACAGCGTCGCCCGCGCCATCAAGACCCTGCAGGAGGAGTCGCTCAAGGGACGCTTCCGCATCCCCCTCTTCGTCGCGACTGACCAGGAGGGGGGCTGGATCCGCCACGTCAAGGGCGAGACCCAGATGACCCCCGGCAACATGGCGATCGGGGCCTCGGGCTACCCGGTGGACGCGTACTATTCCGGCTACTACATCAACAGGGAGATAAAGGCCCTCGGCATAAACATAAACTTCGCCCCGGTCGTTGACCTGTACACCGATCCCAAGTCCTCGGTCATAGGTCCGCGCTCCTTCGGCTCGGACCCGCAGAAAGTCAGCATCCTCGCGGAGGCTTTCTCCAAGGGCTGCATGGACGCGGGGGTCATCCCGACCGCCAAGCACTTCCCCGGCCACGGCGACACCAGCCTGGACAGCCACGGCAAGCTGCCCGTCATAGACATAGACGAGGAGACCTGGCGGCGGCGGGAGCTGGTGCCGTTCAAGTTCCTCATAGCGAACAAAGTCCCCGCCATCATGAGCGGCCACCTGTCCTTCCCCCGCATACAGGGCGACGGAACGCCCTCCTCCCTGTCCAGGAAGTTCCTGACCGACATCCTGCGGGGGGAGCTGGGCTACGGCGGCCTGATAATCACCGACGACATGATGATGAACGGGGCGACCGAGTACGCGGGGGGACTGGCCCGCGCCGTGGGCATGGCGATAGAGGCGGGCAACGACATCGTAATCTCTTCCACCACGCCCAGCCTGACCGAACGCCTGTGGACGGACAACCTGGCCCGCATGTCGAGTTCCCCGGACTTCCGGGAGCGGGTGACGGACTCTGTCCGCCGCATCCTCAAGGCCAAGCTGGACTACTTCAAGGGGCCGTCTCCCGCCCCCCTCTTCCCGGACAAGACGACCATCGGACAGTTCATCCCGGACAAGGAAGGGGAGAAGTTCTTCCTGGAGCAGGCCTGCCGTGCCGTCACGGTCTACAAGGGGGCGGAAATACTGCCCTACAAGCCGGCGGAGGGGGAGCGCGTCCTGATTGCGGGGCCCTTCCTCTCTCTCTATGGCGAGGGCAGGAAGCGCTATCCCAAGGCGACCACCTTCCACTACAGCTACGAGCTCGCCGCCGACCGCTCCAACTGGGACGAGTGGAACGCGAGCAGCCTGGTCAGCGTCGCGCGGAACTTCGACACGATCATCATCAACGTCTGGGACGAGCATACCGCAAACTTCTGCCGCAGGCTCCGCGGCCTGGGCAAGAAGGTCATCATCCTGTCGATCATGTCCCCCGTCTACGTCATGGAGGACTTTGACTGGGTGGATGCGATAATCTGCGGCTACAGCTACTCGGATTACTCCTTCAAGGCCCTCTTCGCAGTCCTTTCCGGCGAGATAAAGGCCGAGGGTAAGCTTCCCCTTTAGCATTTTAGCATTTTCATGGAAGGCTTTTAAAATAAAAAGACCGGCCTTTCGGCCGGCTGCCCATCAGGCAACCGGGCGTAAATGGGTGGGAGGGGATAAAATTTTACGCCCGGTATATTATGTATCGGTGTAAGTGCCGTTTTCTTGAATCAAATTTAGGCTGCGGGACGGGGGATGGGAGGGGCTTCCTCCTACTCCTCCTCGCTGACGGATGCGTCTATGTTCAGGGAGACCGTGTAGTTGTGGCCGTTCACCATGTCCACCTGCTTGCTTATCTCGTAGCCGCCCAGCACGAAGCGGAAGCTGTGCCGTCCCTGCTCCAGCTTGAGGGGCTTCTTGGTGTCCTCTACCCTCGTCCCGTCGCAGTAGGCCTGGGTGCCTACCGGCAGGGCAAGGCGGGCGGTGGGGGTTATGTCCCGCATTTTTATCTCGAGAGACACGACATTGGCCTGGGTGACGGTGACGGTGCGGACCTCGTTGCGGTAGCTGCCTGAGACCACGCTTATGTCGTGTATCCCCGGGCTGATCAGGATGCCGTCCTTGTCAACCTTTGTCTCCTGCCCGTCTATGTAGATTTCCGTGTCTTTCAGCTGCTCTCCGTCCGGGGGAAGCAGCTTTATGGCAAGCCGCCCCTTCTTGATGTAGATGGGTTTGGCGGTAATCTCGAAGCTTGACTGCTCCAGGGAGGCGGGGGCGGAGCGGGAGGCCAGCTGAAGGCGGACGAAGACCTTGCCGTTCTTGAAGTCGGGGATGTCGTCTATGTATACGGAATACGCGTCCTGCTTTATGCCGTTGTCCTTGGAGAGGGGAACCTTGATGCTCAGGCTCAGGAGGTCGCCGAATGTCCCGACCGTCGTCCTCTTGCCCCGGTAGTCCGTCCGGTTCTCGGTCGGCTCGGGCTTGACCCCGTTGTAGAAGGCCCATGACACGGAGTCAATCCACTGGGTGACTTCCGAGGGCACCTTGAAGAGGATTTCCAGCCCCTCTATGAAGTTCTTGTCCTCCGGCAGGGAAATCACGATCGCGTCGTTGGCCTGCGCCGTGACGGTCTGGGGCGTGCCGTCCTCGGGGATGGTGAGCGTCAGGGTCTGGTGGACCTTGAACATCTCTGCCCCCGCACGGGACAGAAAGAGAGAGAACAATAGAAGGAAAATCGTAAAGGCACGCCTTCTGGAGCCGCCTTTGCCAGTCCCTGACTCCATGATTCTTCCATTATAAAGCAAAGCGCGGGATATTTCCAGTGGAAAACGGCTGTTTTGCATGGCTTACCCGTCCTTCTTTCGTTAGCATAGCACAAAGTGCAAAAAAATCCAGATGCTGGGGCGGGAATCCAGTCCGCTTTTCTTCTTCTTGATATAAAATGGCAAAATTATCCAGAAACACGGCAATCCAAGCCCCACCTTTTGTTGTAGAATGAAAGCATCGAACGAAGGGTTCGAGATAATCAAGCATTTACTGAACAACGATTCAGGAGGAATTTATGAAGAAGTTTGTAGCGTTTGGGCTTGCAGCCCTTATGGTGGCCGGATCAGCCTTCAACCTGGTCTCTTGTAACAATGGTGGCGCGGCCGGCGGAAAGTCCTCTGCGACCGCTGTCGGTGTTTCCATGCCGACGAAGGACCTGCAGCGCTGGAACCAGGACGGCGAGAACATGAAGAAGCAGCTGGAGAAGGCCGGTTACAGCGTTGACCTGCAGTTCGCCAACAACGACATCGCCACCCAGACCAGCCAGATCGAGAACATGATCACGAAGGGCGACAAGGTCCTCGTCATCGCTTCCATCGACGGCTCCGCTCTCAAGAACGTCCTTGACAGCGCGAAGAAGAAGGGAATCAAGGTCATCGCTTATGACCGCCTCATCATGAACAGCAACGCTGTCTCATACTATGCCACGTTCGACAACTACAAGGTCGGAACCATCCAGGGAGACTTCCTCGTTGACAGGCTGAACCTGAAGGGCCGCTCAAAGGACGATCCCGCTTACATCGAGCTGTTCACCGGTTCTCCCGATGACAACAACATCAACTTCTTCTTCGGCGGTGCCATGGACGTGCTGAAGCCCTACATCGACTCCGGCGTGCTCGTCGTTCCGTCCGGACAGACCAGCAAGGCCCAGTGCGCCACGCTCAACTGGTCCACTGAGGAGGCCCAGAAGAGGATGGAGAACCTGATCACCTCTCAGGGATACGGCCCCAAGGGCACCAAGCTCGACGCCGTCTACTCTTCCAACGACTCCTGCGCCCTTGGAATCACCAACGCCCTGGTCGCTGCCGGATACACCAAGGACAACTTCCCGCTCATCACCGGTCAGGACTGCGACAAGCCGAGCGTCAAGAACATGCTCGCCGGAACCCAGGCCATGTCCATCTTCAAGGACACCCGTACCCTCGCCGAGAAGGTCGTCGGAATGGTCGATGCCATCATGCAGAACAAGGAGCCCGAGATCAACGACACCAAGACCTATGACAACGGTACTGGAATCATCCCGTCATACCTCTGTGACCCCGTGTTCGCGACGACCGAGAACTACAAGAGCCTGCTTATCGACTCCGGCTACTACAAAGAGAGCGACTTGCAGTAGTTTTTCTTTGAAGAGCCGCCCTTCGTAAGCGGATGATTTTTAAGGCAGGACGCAAATATTTTCGTCCTGCCTTTTTTTAAAGATTAGGAGGTTCCAATGGCAAAGAAATTATTGGAAATGAAGCATATCACCAAGGAATTTCCCGGTGTCAAGGCTCTCAACGACGTGAACCTTGAGGTTGAGGAAGGCGAGATTCACGCCCTCTGCGGCGAGAACGGGGCCGGAAAGTCCACTCTGATGAACGTCCTTTCGGGCATTTATCCTTATGGTTCATACACGGGTGATATCGTTTACAATGGGAACGTCTGTAAGTTCCACCAGATCAAGGACAGCGAGAAAGAGGGCATCGTCATCATCCACCAGGAGCTGGCTCTTGTCCCTCTGCTTTCAATCGGAGAGAATATGTTCCTCGGCAACGAGCGGGGAACTAAAAATAGAATAGACTGGGCGGAGACCTACAGCAAGGCAGACGAGCTTCTGCGCCTTGTCGGGCTCAAGGACTCCTCCCGCACTTTGGTCAAGGACATCGGTGTCGGCAAGCAGCAGCTGGTCGAGATTGCGAAGGCCCTCGGCAAGAACGTCAAGCTTCTTATCCTGGACGAGCCGACTGCCTCCCTCAACGACACTGAGGCGAAGCACCTCCTGGACCTCCTGCTTGAGTTCAAGAAGAAGGGAATGACGAGCATCATCATCTCCCACAAGCTCAACGAGGTCTCCTACGTCGCCGACAAGATCACGGTCATCCGCGACGGCCAGACCATAAAGACGATGAGCAAGTCCGACAGCGAGTTCTCCGAGGACACGATTATCTCCGCCATGGTCGGACGCAGCCTGACCGACCGCTTCCCCAAGAGGGAGCCCAAAATCGGGGACGTGTTCTTTGAGGTCAAGGACTGGTGCGTCGATCACCCGGTCTTTGACGGCATAAAGGTCTGCGACCACATCAACTTCAACGTCCGCAGGGGCGAGGTAGTCGGCATCTCCGGGCTCATGGGCGCGGGACGCACCGAGCTCGCCATGAGCATCTTCGGCCATTCCTACGGCGCGAACATCCGCGGCCATATCTACAAGGAAGGCAAGGAAGTGCACTTCCCCAACGTCAAGGCCGCCATCAAGCATGGCCTTGCCTACGTTACCGAGGACAGGAAGGGCAACGGCCTTATCCTCTCCGAGACGATAACGCAGAACACGTCTGCCGCATGCCCGGAGAAAATCTCCAACCACGGCATCGTTGACTTTGACAAGGAGCGCGAGGTCGCCCGGCAATACGTCAAGGAGATGCACACCAAGTGCGCCTCAGTCGATGACCAGGTGGGCAACCTTTCCGGCGGTAACATGCAGAAAGTCCTTCTGGGCAAATGGCTGTTCGCCGATCCGGATATCCTTATACTGGACGAACCGACGAGGGGCATCGATGTCGGCGCGAAGTACGAGATTTACGGAATCATCAACAAGATGGTCTCCGAGGGCAAGTCCGTCATCTTCATCTCGTCCGAGATGCCTGAGATTTTGGGAATGAGCGACAGGATTTACGTCATGAACGCTGGCCGCATGATTGCCGAGCTTCCAGGAAAGGAAGCGACGCAGGAAAAGATAATGGCCTGCATAATCAACTCCGACAAGGGCGTGAACCAGAACGTCGGTACAAGCGAATAATAGGAGGCAAGAATGTCTACGTCAATGAACATAAAGAAGACTTTGAAGGACAACACGATTTTCATCGCGCTTGTCGTCGTCATGCTGTTTTTCCAGATTCTTATCACGGCGACCGGGAACGGCTCCCTCTTCTCGCCGGGAAACATCAAGAACCTGATCAACCAGAACGCCTACGTCGTCGTGCTTGCGACCGGTATGCTCTGCTGTATCCTGACGGGCGGTAACATCGACCTGTCCATTGGTTCCATCGTCTGCCTTGTCGGTGCCATCGCCGGAACCCTGATCAAGAACATGGGATGCAACATCTACCTGTCCATCCTGATCTGTCTTGTCGTCGGTATCCTGATCGGCGCATGGCACGGAATGTGGATTGCCTACATCCATATCCCCCCGTTCATCGTCACCCTCGCGGGAATGCTCCTGTGGCGCGGTGTCGCCCTCATCATCCTGAACGGACTTACGATTTCTCCGCTCCCCGACAAGTACCTGGCTCTCTTCTCCAGCTACATCCCCTTCTCCGGTAACGGCACATACGCGGTAACGATGATAATAGCCGCCGTCTGCTGCGCCGCCTACATCGTGATGGAGGTCATCTCCAGGAGCAACAAGCAGAAGAAGGGCTACGATGTTCCCGGCATTGCGGGCTTCGCGGCCAAGATTGTCGTGCTCTGCGCGGTCATCATGTTCGTCGCCCACCTGCTCGGACAGGATCAGGGTATCCCGGTCATCCTCATAATCGTCGCCGTCATCGTCGCGATTTATGCCTACTACACCAAGAACACGGTCTCCGGCCGCTACCTGTACGCCCTCGGAGGCAACGCCAAGGCTGCCCAGCTGTCCGGTGTCAACACCGACAAGGTCATGTTCTTCGCCTACACCAACATGGGCTTCCTGTCAGCCGTCGCGGCCTTGATTTGTGTCGCCCGCTTCAACTCCGCGGCACCGACTGCCGGAACGAACTACGAGATGGATGCAATTTCCTCCTGCTTCATCGGTGGTGCTTCCGCTTACGGTGGAACCGGTAAGGTCTCCGGTGCGGTCATCGGAGCTATCTTCATGGGAGTCCTGAACAACGGTATGTCAATCCTTGGAATTGACTCCAACTGGCAGAAAGCCGTCAAGGGTCTGGTCCTCCTGCTCGCCGTCCTCTTCGACGTCGCTTCCAAGAAGCGCAAGGGCGGAAAATAAGAGATTGGCCGCAAGGTCATGACAAACGGAAGCCCCCGCCAATGGCGGGGGCTTTTTTCAGTGCGTTACATAAGCAAATCCAGCGGGCTAGGCCAGGATTTCCGTTGCGAGGGCCTTCATCTCGGCAATGACAACTTTCGGGCAGCCCTGTGACTTCAGGATTTCCGCGAGCTTGTCCACCGCTTGCTTGGTATTGCCGTAGACCGACGTATAGGCAATCATCACGCCTTCGCTTTCTACCCCGTAGCTTGACCACGTGGAGCACAATCCGCCGCTTGCGGTGGATGCGGACAAGTGCCGGGGCTGCAAGTCCTGCATGAAGATAGGCTGCCCTGCCCTGAGCTTCCGCGACGGGAAGGCGGTCATAGACCCGACCCAGTGCGTGGGCTGCGGCAGGTTCGAGGCGCTGGCGGGCGGTGTCTGATGCCCCCTTGGGGACGGCAGCATGGAAAAGACCGGCGCACCTGCCGTCGCCAAATCCCCGGTGGCGAACTCGGCCGGGGATTCTTTTTTTGACCGGGCCGGGCAGCAGGAACGCACGCTGCCAGATTATCGATGCATACCGGCGTTTCTGTTTCCGTCGGCCATGCTGTCCGCGATGCGGGCGGCTTCATCGAAGTCAATCAGCTCGGCGGCTTCCTGCAGCCGATGAAAGAGTGCGGCCTTTTCGGGGGACAGCCTGCATGTCCTGAGCTGTCCGATAAGCCCGTCAAGGGCGTTCAGGTCTTTATGTGAACAGGCTTCCTGTATTGCCTGTATTGTGCGGGCAAGTTCCCCTCCGGAAATTCCAGCTTTGGGGGTGCTTCCTTCATCCCCGGCATCATCCATGAAGGTGCTGAACGTTTCCCGGTATGACGCATACAGGTCCAGCAGGGCGGGCGTCTTTTCCTGTATTTCGGCCAGTACGTCTTCTTTGCCTGCCCGGTTGCCCAGCTCTTCAAGTTCCGCTGCCATGCGGGAAAGGCCGTCCGCTCCGACTATCCGCGCGGAGCTTTTGAGCGCATGGACTTTCACCGTGTAGTTCCTGATGTCTCCGGCTGCAAGGTAGTCCCGTATTTCCTTTGAACTGCTGTCTATAAGGCGGACGAACGTCCGCTTGACAGTCCGTTCGTTCATGCGCTCCCGGCTGCCGTCTTCCGCCTCTGTTCCGCCAGTTTCGTGCAGCAGTGAGGGGGGCAGGAATGCCTTGAGTATCCGGGCAAAGTCCTTTCCCTGTACGGGTTTTGCCATAAAACCGTCAAAGCCCGACTTCAGGAACATCTGTTCGGCTCCGTTTACGGCGTTTGCACTCAGGGCAATGACGGGACAGCGGCTTTGGTGTGCGCAAATGCGGTTTCCCGCTGCTTCCTTTTCCCGTATTTTTGCAAGCGCCTCTATGCCGTCCATGCCGGGCATCTGGTGGTCCATGAAGATTATGTCGTACTTTTTTCCCCCGTCAAGCATCATGAGGGCTTCAGGACCGCTTGCTGCCGTGTCGGGAACGATTCCCAGTTTACCCAGCAGCCCCTGTGCAACCTGTATGTTCAGCTCGTTGTCGTCCACAACGAGGACTTTTGCTTCCGGAGCCCGGAATTCCGTGGCCTGCGGTTTTTCAACGAACAGGGCGGCAAGTTCCGGGCTGTTCAGCCTGTCGGTGGAAATGCAGCGGCAGGCGGGGCTGCCTTCCGCAGGACCTGCTGCACTGAACACCGGAGGGTACCGGTCTGCCAGAGACTGCACTGCGGTCTGGTTCTGGGGAGCTTCCTGCGGAATGCAGAACGAGAAGGTCGACCCTTTGCCGAATTCCGACTGCACGGCCAGTGTACCGCCCATCAGGGCAACCAGCCTCCTGGATATGGAAAGTCCCAGACCGGTCCCCCCCTTGCTGCGGTTCATCTTCATGTCGGCCTGCTGGAATTCGGCAAAAATCTTGTCCAGGTCTTCCGGCCGTATTCCCGTGCCGGTGTCGGCAACGGAAAAGCTGATTTTGTTCCCTCCGGCCCGTTCCACGCGGATTGTTACGCTGCCGCTGTCGGTGAATTTTGCGGCATTGCCTGCCAGGTTTATCAGTACCTGCCGGATCCGCATGTCGTCGCCGTGGACGACGGCGGGAAGGCTGGGATCCAGTTCCAGCTGCAGGACAACGGGTTTTTCCTTCAGCTTGACCAGGCAGACGTTTACAACGTCGTACAGCAGGGTGAGCAGGTTGTAGTCAACGGGCACAAGTTCCATCTTGCCGGATTCTATCTTGGAAAAGTCGAGGATATCGTTTATGATGCCGACTAAGGCAACTCCCGACGAGCGTATCTGCCGTATCGTATTCTTTTCGGACAGGGAAAGGGGGAAGTCCAGCGCAAGTTCGCTCATGCCGATGATGGCGTTCATCGGCGTGCGGATTTCATGGCTCATGTTTGCAAGGAACATGGACTTCAGTTCATTCTGCTTTTCTGCCTCATTCCGCAGCCGCTGAATTTCGCTTTCCCGCCGGAGCGTCGTAAGTACGTAGTAGGCCCGGAAGAGGGATATGAAGCAGATTGCGAGGATGAAAAATATCCCGTAAGGCAGGTACGGTTTATACGTGATTTCCCAGCCCGCCGTCTGCGGCATGATGCACAGGGCGGCGAAATAGCCTATGGTAACGGGAATGGTTACCAGACAGTCCAGGTAAAAGACTGCTGACGTAATGAGCGCAATGACGTAGAAGAAGGTGTAGTCCACCACACCGAGTACGTATGCCGTTACCGCGACGCAGAGAAAGCTTACGGTCAGAAGGACATTTCCGTATGCTTTTACGAGGTACAGGAAGAGCCGCTCGTTTTTCTGCTCACTGTTGGTATAGATGAGGTTCGCTATGAATATCAGCGTGGAGGAAAGGACAATGACGGCGTCCAGCATGGCGAATATCGCGTAGACGTTCAGCTCAAGGGAAAAGCCCCTGAAAATGTACTCCGCTTTTTCAGGGGAAAGGAGCTTGCGCATGTCGGAGACAAACTCCAGCAGCAGGTATAAGGCAAGGGCGGGGGGGAAGATGCAGAGGCGGAAGCTGTTCGCCTCGTTGACCATCCGCTGAAAAGCAGGAATCTCGCTCTTTTTCAGTACACCCCAGTATGCCGTATACAGCGACGTACGGTGCCGGGCCTGCATTAGAAGAATGCCTCTATCTTCTGCAGCAGGTGCCTTACTCCTGCCGACTTGAGGATGTAGTCCTGGGGGTTGAGCGTCAGTGCATCCTTGACCATGGCCGCATCATTTACGTCCGTCAGGAAGAATACGGGAATGTCCTTGTACGCTTCCTGGGACCGTATGGCACCGAGTGTCTGCGGTCCGTCGCACAGGGGCATCTGGTAGTCAAGCAGAATCAGGTCTGGCCGCTCGTTTGCAAGGAACGAAACCGCCGCATTGCCGGTCTTGACCACGGAAACCCTGAACAGGCCCCTGAGGACGTTGCTCATGGTCCGCAGAACAACCGGATCGTCGTCAACGATGAGGATGTGCTTGGGCTGCTCTTTTTCCACAATAACCTTGCTTTCAATCTCGTACAGCTCGCTTTCGGCTATCTCCCGTTCTTCCAGCCTGGTCAGAATCCGCTTGATTTCGGCAACGAATGCAGAGAAGAGGAGGGGAGTGCGGATAAAACGGAGAATCCTTGCTTCCGTCCTGCCGAAGTACTTGTGCAGTTCGTCCCGTGATCCGGTGAGTATGAAGGGGATTTTGTCCGTGTCGTGCAGGAGCCGCGCCAGTTCCACCCGCTCTTCCGAAGAAAGTGCAGTCAGGTGGACGACGATGAGGGTGACTTTTTCTTTTTCTGCCGTCTCCAGAATACGCTGTTCTTTCAGCTCAACGAATATGCAGTCAATCTTTTCCTGCAGTTTTTCATTCAGGTGTTCATTTGCTTCGGACCTGTTGCCCGTAAATAAAACTTTTCCCATCGGATACTCCTTGAAAGCTTTGTTGTATGCGGAACTGGACGCTTCAGCACAGTTCCTGCGAAAGACGTTCCATCTCCTGCACGTTTTTTTCGTTCAT
>JAFSSU010000105.1 GCA_017450845.1 Treponema sp. | reverse complement strand
GAGGCCGCCCGCGAGGCAATCACTGACGAGATGATAGAGCAGTCGCTCGACAGCACGCCCCTGCGCGGCCTGTACATGGCCGGGATGCACGTCAAGAAGAAAGTATTCCGTCGCCTTGTCGAGGATTTGCTGGACAGGGAAAAGGACTGAAAAGTTCCGGCAGAGGCATGGTTGCCCAAACGGACAATGCCTAAGCCTGCCGTCCCTAGCGCATGATTTTCTTGAGCAAGCTCAGCATCTTGTCGGTATAGGGGGAGTAACGGATTCTCATGTCTGTCTTGGGGGACTGGATAAGGACCGACTTCTTGTGCGAGAAGGTCTCAAAGCCGTACACCCCGTGGTAGCAGCCCATGCCGCTCTCCCCTGCCCCGCCGAAGGGAACCTTGCTGGAGGCAAGGTGGTAGACCACGTCGTTGACGCAGCCGCCACCGAAGCGCAGCTCGCGGGTGACCCGCCTGATGTTGTCAGCGTTGGTGCTGAATATATAGAGGGAAAGCGGCACGGGCTTCGCGGAGACGTATGCCATCGCCGCGTTTATGTTGTCGAACGACAGCACTGGCAGCAGGGGGCCGAAAATCTCCTCCTGCATGACCTCGGCATCGCCCGCCTCCCTGCCGTTCATGTCCCCCAGGTCCATTATCGTCGGGGAAATCTTGTTGGTCACAAAGTCCATCTCCGCCTTGGGGCAGAGGGTGGACAGGTGCACGAAGCGGCGTTCGTTGATGATTTTTGGGTAGTCCTTGTTCTCCAGCGGCTTCTCGCCGAACTGCCTGAGAATCTCGCCCTTCATCAGGTCAACAAGCTTGTCCTTCACCCCCCTGTCCACCAGTACATAGTCGGGGGCGACGCAGGTCTGCCCGGCGTTCAGGAACTTGCCCCAGACAATCCTGCGGGCGGCAATCTCCAGGTTGGCGGAGGAGTCCACTATGCAGGGGCTCTTGCCGCCCAGCTCCAGGCAGACCGGGGTCAGGAAGCGGGCCGCGCTGGACATCACTATGCGGCCGACGTTCTGGCTGCCGGTAAAGAAGATGAAGTCGAAGTGCTGCTCCAGCAGGGCGTGGTTCTCCGTGTAGCCCCCCTGCACGACCGCCAGGTAGGAGCTGTTGAAGGTTTTCTCCAGCATCGCCTTGAGCGCGTTGTTGGTCTCCACGGCGTACTCGGAGGTCTTGAGGATGACCGTGTTGCCCGCCGAGATGGAGCTGACGATGGGCCCCAGGGAAAGCAGGATGGGGTAGTTCCACGTGGACATGATCAGGGAGACCCCCAGCGGCTCCGGGCTGACGCTGAAGCGGGCGGGGAAAAGGTGCAGGTCTGCCCGGCACTTCCTGGGGCGGGCCCACTTCCTGAGGTGGCGGATGACGTAGCTTATCTCATGCAGGACCAGGCCTATCTCCGTCACGTAGCTCTCATAGGCGGACTTGGCGAGATCCTTCTGCAGGGCGGCAGTCAGCAGCTCCTCGTTGTCCTGTATGGCCCGGTAGAGCTTTTTGAGCTGCAATATGCGGAAGCTGACGTCGCGGGTCTGGTTGGTGTTGAAGAAGGTTCTCTGGCTTTCCACGAGCGTGCGCATCTTGCTGTCAATCCGCTCCTGCGCCAGCTCGAACTCAACTTCCCGCCTGTCGCTGAAGGCGGAAGAGGAGCCAAGGCTTCCTGCCTCCAGGTCGGAGGCCGTGTCGGACAGGCTGGAGACAGGCTCGAAAGCCCGGTCAAAATCCACCTCCCCGCCGGATGATGCGGCGACGGGCTCTTCCCGGTCGAAGGGCATCTCCATGGCAGGAGTCCCGGCAGAGGCGGGGGCCTCCTCCGGGACAAAGGCAAAGGCATTGTCCACGTATGCAGCAGGCTCCTCCTCCTGCACGGGCACGAGCCTGTCCTGAGCGGTCACGAAGGTCGCCTCCGGCTCATCTGAGGACACCGGCTCCGCTGAGGCCGCAGGCTCCGCTGAGGCCAGAGGCTCCGCTGAGGCCGCAGGCTCCGCCTGGGAATACTCGGAGTCGAATGAGAAAGGCATGTCGCCTTCCACTTTCTTGGGATCATAGAGCCTGACACCGTTCTCATCCACCGGCTCTTTCTCCGGGACGGCAGCCTCAGCGGACTTGTCCTTCCGAGGCCGGCCCCTCTTGGCCGGGGTCTTCGGAGCTTCGTCCTTGGCCTTGGCCCCCCTCGTACCCTTGGGCTTGGACTCCTTTTTACCTGTCGTCGTGTTCCTCTCTGCCAATTTCCGTACCTACCAGTCCTTCCATTATGATACAGTTCCGTTATTTTTTCAACAGGATATTACGAGCGGACGAAAAAGCAGAGGAAGAGCATGTACAGGGGACAGAGGGTGCAGACGACAGTCCCCAGACTCCAGAGGGAAAGAACAAATCGCAAGTTTGGCTTTACGGAGGGGGCAGCCTCCCTATGCGACCGTACGCCCTTGAGCATATCAACGGATTTCCGCGACAGGCAGGCAAAGCGGTTTGTGTATGTCGTGTCGCCGCAGCGTATCCTGCACAGATAGAGGGAGAAACTGCCTAGCCTGAGGGGGAAACGCACTTCGCTCACGCTGGCTTCCTGTATGTTTTCCAGAGGATACGAGAGCCTGAAGCCGAGGAATATGGTATAGTAGGCGTGCAGGTTCCTGTCCGTCAGCACGAACCGCCCGGAGAAAGCCGCACTCAGCAGCAGCTGTACAAGGAGGGGCAGGACGGTGGCGACAAGCAAATCGGGCGTTATCATGCCAAATCCTATCGTATAGCATATTAAACAGCTGAGAAAGGGGCAGATAAAAGGCAGCCACCATATAAACAATATGCAATGAAAGCAATTCCAGCGGGAGCGGAATACGACCGCTTCCCTTTCCACCCGGCTCATCTCGCAGGGGATATCACGAGTGGACGGCCAGCAGAGGTTTCCAGAAGCTTTTTCAGCTGGCTCCTGCTGACGGGGATGTTATAGTATTCTCTGGCGAGGCAGTCCCTCTCTTGAATCTCCAAGCCGGGGACATGCGCGTTCCTGTCGTAGACAAGCCTGTAGGAAAAACCGTCGCTCCGCACGAAGATTTCCTTCCCATCGAGCAGCAGGCTGCCGTTCCGCACCACGAACGCATTGAGCTTACTGATTATACTCCCGATGACATCCCCTTCCCGCTTGTATGACACGCGGTATTTCTCGGCATAGCTCGGGGCATTCTCCGTCCTTTGCAAGCAGTCATCGCAAAAACGCTGCACGACCTTGTCCTGCTCAAGATACAGTATGGAGCACTCGCACAGCTCCTGCCCCTTGTTCTTCTTCCATTCGAACTCTATCCCATTGACCTTGAAGCCGGTCTCGTTCAGCTCTAAGCAGTTGATGCGCGGGTACAGGGAGTTCCAGTTTATGAATGAATTGTATTTGATTGGAACGTCATACTCGTTCAGCCCCTCCGAGGCGGAATTCCCGGACACCCTCCACAACATGAATACGAGGTTTGCAATCGGAACGAAATCGAGCAGCAGAAACCAGCCGGAAAAGCCGAGGTCATGGAGCCGGCGCACGGAGGCCTGCAAGCTTTTTATCGCAAAGAAGAGCATAATTGGGACGGAAAAGAGCAGGACAAGGGGAAGCTTTTTAGTCATAAAGAGAACTGTCGTCAGGAAAGCAACGGCAAGAGACGCAAACTGAACTGCCTTCAGCTTCCAGAATTCAATCCGGCTTATCCGTCCCTTGCTAGAATGAATAATGATTGCGTACAGGCACAGCGAGGCGGAAAGGCTGATACAAATATTCCTTAAATTTTCGGGCGATTTCAGGATTTCAATCATATCCGCCATTATAGCCCGCCGTTGCCCCGCCTGTCCAGCCACCCGCTTGAGAAGCGGCGCGAAAGGTGTTATACTCCACTTACTATGAGCAAAGACTTTCCCCTTTCCCACGAGGAGCTTTCCGCCCTCGTCAAGAAATTCCCCACCCCCTTCTACATCTACGACGAGAAGGGAATCCGCGAGAACATGAGGCACTTCACCAAGGCCTTCGGCAATTTCCCCGCCTTCCGGGAATACTTCGCTGTCAAGGCCCTGCCGAACCCCTATATATTGAAGATTCTTAAGAGCGAGGGCTGCGGGGGCGACTGCTCAAGCCTGCCCGAGCTGATGCTCTGCGAAAAGTCCGGCATAGAGGGCGACTACGTGATGTTCACGAGCAACGACACCCCGGCGGCGGAGTTCCGCTACGCATACGAGCGGGGCGACATAATCAACCTGGACGACATAACCCACATAGACTTCCTCAAGGAAGCCCTGGGCGGCAAGCTGCCCGACACGATTTGCTTCCGCTACAACCCCGGCCCCCTCAAGGCGGGCGGCAACGCGATAATCGGCAAGCCCGAGGAGGCCAAGTACGGCCTGACGAGGGAGCAGATGATAGAAGCTTATGCCCGCTGCAAGAAGGAGGGGGTCAAGAGGTTCGGCCTGCACACGATGGTCGCCTCAAACGAGCTGAACCCGGACTTCTTCGCGGACACGGCCCGCATCGTCTTTGAGCTTGCCGCCGAGGTCAAGGAGAAGACCGGCGCGCGGATAGAGTTCGTGGACCTGGGCGGCGGCCTCGGCATTCCCTACCGGCCCGGCCAGCAGAAGGTGGACCTGGACTACGTCTCCCGCGAGATACGGAAGCTCTACGACAAGATAATCGTCCCGGCGGGGCTTGACCCCCTCATGATATGCTGGGAATGCGGCCGCCCGATAACCGGGCCATACGGCTGGCTGGTCACGACGGCGATACACGAGAAGCACATCTGGCGGGACTACATTGGCACGGACGCCTGCATGGCCGACCTGATGCGGCCCGGTATGTACGGAGCCTACCACGAGCTTACGGTCAGCGGCAAGGAGAACGCCCCGAAAGACCACGTGTACGACGTGACGGGAAGCCTCTGCGAGAACTGCGACAAGTTCGCCGTCCAGCGCGAGCTGCCCGAAATCGACATGGGCGACATCCTTATAATCCACGACGCGGGCGCGCACGGCAGGGCGATGGGCTTCAACTACAACGGAAAGCTCCGCTGCGGCGAGCTGCTCCTGCGCGAGGACGGCAGCGTCGTCGAAATCCGCCGGAAGGAGACCGTGGAGGACTACTTCGCCACGCTCGACTTCTCCGGCCTGGACGGATTTAAAGCGTAGGGGAAGGGAAAAACCAGTAGCCGGGGGAACGTATGCAGCAGGGAGGGACACCCTGCGAGAATACGTTCCCTATGAATTTCTTGCAAGTGCCCCCTTGACACATTGGAGGCATTTCCTATATAATACTTTCCATCGATTGGTTCAACCGACGGACGCGCGACTAGCTCAGTTGGTTAGAGTACAAGCATG
>JAFSSU010000104.1 GCA_017450845.1 Treponema sp. | reverse complement strand
TTCTTCTATTTTTACAACATGATAAAGGCGGCGATGGCCGTCAAGTCGAAGTTCGAGCAGCTGACCTACAAGACCGTCCAGCTCAGGAACAAGCTTGAGGAAATCCGCATCGTCAACCGCGCCAAGATGCTTCTGATCTCCCACAAGGGGATGAGCGAGGAGGAGGCGCACCGGCACATCGAGCAGACGGCGATGAACCGCTGCCAGAAGCGGATTCAGGTCGCGCGTGAGATAGTCAGCGAGCTGGGCACCGGCCCGGATTGAGGCCTCTCCTGCCCGGGGACATCCCTGAGCTTGGTGTACTTCCAGTCATAGGCGTGCGTGCCCGGCAGCCCGAGCGTGATTCTCTCGTTCTCCTTCTGAAGCTGGAACCTGACCAGCTCGCGGAACACGTCCATCAGCGGCTCAGGCTCTATTTCCTGCGGGACGATGGAGGCGGCCTGCAATTCCTTTATCAGGTAGTAGCATGACTCGATGCTGGAGACGCAGTATTCCTTGGGTTCCCGCTTGAAGGTGTAGATGCTCCGGTAGCTGCCCGAGAAAGACAGCTTGGGCAGGGCGAGGACGTTCTTGGACAGCTTTATCATCTTCTTGGAGCATGCCCATGTGGAGTCTATGATGATGACGAGGAGCCTGCGCCCGGCAAGGCTTTCCCTGAAGCCCTCTTTGCCGGCGGTCCATGCGTCGGGACCGGGGTAGAGGAGGACGGGGTAATATGCCGGGTCGGAAAGCAGGGCGTTCAGGCGGACGTTCTGGCTGAAGTCCACGCCGACCAGGATCTCGCTGCCTTCCAGCGTCAGGTGGGCAAGGCGGCCCGTGCCCGTCCGCTGCCGCTTCGCCTCCTTGGGGTGCATGAGGAGGACGAACTTCACCCCGCTGTCAAAGGGCCTGATGTACTTGCAGTAGCACGAGACGAGCGGCCGCAGGCACTTGTAGCAGATGCCCCGTATGGGCTCCGCTTCCTGCTGCTCCGCCTGCCTTTCCCCGCTACGCATTCAGCATCTTGACGAGGCTTTCCTTGGGTACCGCGCCTACCTGCTGCCCGGCAACCTTCCCCTCCTTGAAGAAGATGAAGTTCGGGATGCTCATGATGCCGTACTTCTCCGCAAGCTCGGGGTTGTCATCGACGTTGACCTTGCAGACCTTCACCTTTCCGTCCATCTCGCCGGCAATCTCCTCCAGCACCGGCCCCATCATCTTGCAGGGACCGCACCAGGTCGCCCAGAAATCCACGAGGACGGGGACGCTGCTTTCCAGGACTTCCTGGCCGAAGTTGGACTCGTTAAGTTCCACTGACATAAACACCTCCTTATGGGGTTGAATAGGATTGAATTCTCTCTGAGCGTAATCTACTGGAAAAACAGGCTATTATCAATCAGAAATGCCCTTTTATCAGGTTATACGCCACTGACCCGGGATTGGGGATGGGAGGCAGCTTGTCCCGGCGGAACCAGCCCGCGTCCACAAGCTCCTCCTCCTGCATGACGATCTCGCCCGCCTTGTAGTCGGCGGTGAACGCGAGCATCAGCTGGTCGGGGAAGGGCCATGCCTGGCTGCCCGCATAGCGGATGTTCTGTATCTCTATGCCGGTCTCCTCCTGCACTTCCCGGGCTGCGGCGGCCTCTATGCTCTCGCCCATCTCGACGAAGCCAGAGACGCAGCCGTAGAAATCGCGCCTGAAATTCCGGTTCTTGACGAGCAGGACCTCGTCCCCCCTGCTGACGAGCACGATGACCGCGGGCTCTATGTGGGGGAAGTCCAGCCGGCCGCAGGCGGGGTTCGTGCAGCGCATCGCGGTCTCCTTCGTGTCGAAGGCGAGCCGTGACCCGCAGCGGGGGCAGAAGCGGTATATCGAAAGCAGGGACAAAAAGCCGTGGGCGCGGGCGGCGATGGAACCGAGCCGGGAGGGAAGGCCCTGAGCCTGCTCTTCCCCGCTCTTTGTCCGCCAGAAGAATTCCCGGAGGGGGATGAAGGCAAACCCCTCCGGCGCGGCGGCCCCATCCTCAAGCATGAGGGCGGCATATCCGTACTCCCTCTCGGTGTAGGAGCGGGGGTGAGCGCCAGGAGCTTCCGCAAGGCCGGCTGCCAGGCCGGAGAAAAGCCCGTCACCGGCAAGGCGGCTCTCCCAGGGGAGGGCCTCGTCCTTCCGGACCAGTATGTCATTTCCTCGGAAGACAAGGCGGAGCTGGCCGTCCTCAGCTTCCCTGTATTCAGTAAGAGGCATTTGTCCCCCTAGTATTGCAGCTGCCGCTTGTTCGCCTCGCAGTAGGCGGCCCACTCGTCGTCGTCCATCGTGTATGTCCGGTACTGGATGCCGCCCCGCTTGAGAATTTCGTTGATGTAGATGTCCGCCCCCTCGACGACGCGCTGGGAGAGCATCGCGTTCGAGTTATGGGCGCGGACAGGGATCATGTAGTAGCCGGACAGGAGCTTCTCCTCGCAGGAGGCGAGGATTTTGTTCCTCGTGTCGAAGTCCGCCGAGGAGTACTCCCCGGAGCAGAGGGCCTTGTACCAGCCGTTCATGCTGAGCGTCACGTCCTTGCCGCCGATGTTTATCGTGTGCGTCACCGTCAGGGGGTCAAAGCCGTACTCGTGCAGGGGCTCCGTCGTGCAGTAGCACCAGAGCACGCCGTAGGGGTCAAAGGTGGAGCCTCCCCATGCGGTCATGGCGCAGTCCACGTTCCCCTTCCTCATGTTCGCGTAGTAGTCCTGGTCGGTTATCTGCCTGACGGTGACTTTCCCCTCGAAGGGGGTCCCCTTCGTCCCCTCGTTCAGGGAGGTCTGCAGGTAGTCGATCGTCCGCATGTACACGTCGTCGTTGCTGTATGTGTGGAAGTCTATGAGGAAGCTGTCCCCCGCCTTCGCCTCCCCGGCTTGGGTCATCTCGTCCCAGGCCTTGCGGAAGCAGCGGCGGGCGGCCTCTATGTCGTAGCCCGTGATGTCATCGTAGTTGTCCGTCCCGTAGAAGTCCATCAGGGCTGCCCTGGCCTCGGCCGTGTCTCGGTAGCGGATGTTCCTCTCGGGGTCGGCGATGAACGCGTCGTCCAGGAGCCCGTATTCGGGGGTGCTTCCGGGCGTCACCGTGTCGCAGTACTTCTGCCTGTCCAGGGACAGCGAGATGCCGTGGCGGAAGTTCAGGTTGCCGACCGCAAGGTGGTTCTCCCCGGCGGTGTTCTTTTTCCTCAGGGCCGCCCGGTCCGTGTTGAAGCTGAACTTCCATGTGGAGGAGAGGGGGTTGAGGATGCGGTACTCGCTCGATCCGTATTTCTCCAGGTCCTTCGCGTCCAGCGCGGTCTCGTCCAGCTCCCCCTGCAGGAAGAGGGAGAGGATTGTCTGGTGCTCCACTATATACTGGTTGTAGATGGCCGTCGTCTGGTACTGGCCCTCGTGCCTGCCGTCGTGGTAGCCCCTCCACTTGTCGTTGCGGCTCATCGTCATGGACTTGTCCGCCTGGAAGGCCGTCACCTTGTAGGGGCCGTAGGAGGCGGAGGTCCCAACGCTCGTCCCGTAGCTGCTCTTGATGAGCTCGCCGGACTCCTTCTTGCAGGCCTCGTACAAATCCTCCTTGAGCAGCTGCAGGGAGATGGAGTTGTATATGAACATGAAAGGTGAAAGTGAGGTCGTCAGCACGACCGTAAAGGTGAGGTCATCGTCCTTTATGAAGCCCACCTCGTCCCAGGGGCCTTTCCCTTCGTAATAGGCCTCTCCGCCCGCGAGGGGAAGGGAGTCAGCATAGAGGAGGCTCGCCCGGTAGTTCTTCATCCTGGGGTTCAGGAACTGCTGTGCCGAATAGATGAAGTCCTGCACGTCGATTTTCTCGCCGTCGTCCCAGCAGAGGTCGTCGCGCAGGCGGACCTTCCATGCGTAGCCTTCCGCCGCGTCCTCCGGGACCCCGTAGCGCCCCGCGTAGGAGGCGGTCACGTCCTCCGGCATTCCGGTCGCCATGCCCGGCTCCACGACGAAGCCGTCCTTGGTCGCGTTCATGTTGAATTCGTACAGGCCGTCGCAGGTGTAATCGATGGGGAAGGTGTCGCTCGCGTTCTGGCAGTCCGTCGGGCTCCAGGTGCTCGGGCATGACCCCGTCATGCGGTATGTGTAAGTCTTGGGCTTGCCGTCAGCGGCGGACGGGGCGACTGAAGGGCTGGACGGCCCTTTCTTTCCGCATGAGAGGAAAGCGGCCGCCGTACAAAGAAGAATGGATGCACGAAGGATTCTGTTCAAAACATGCCTGCCAGGAGAAAAAATCAGTGATGGATATTATTCCCACCGTCTCTATTGTACACGCGAAAGCCCCTGAAAACAAGTGTTTTTCATCCGAAAAGGCTTTTTTTCGCCGGGGCCTGTGACGGCATCCCCCGTTTAAAACAAAAGAGGCTTCCTTCTTGGAAGCCTCTGCTTACGGTCCCTACGGGAGTTGAACCCATCTTTAAAGATTGAGAATCTTTCGTCCTAGCCGATAGACGAAGGGACCAAACCCACAAGCGATATTCTCGCACTGTGGCTCCGGCAAACAAACCCAAGCTACGATAGCTTGAACCTGCGATATGATTCGCAGGATGAGCGACCCATCCGACGAACTTACCTTTCTGGCTGTCCTCACGGGCATCCAGTTTTTATCGTTCCCCAAGGAGGATTCGAACCCCCACAGTCAGAACCAGAATCTGAAGTGCTACCATTACACAATCGGGGAATGCAAGGTAAGAATTAATATACAGACAAATGAAAAAAAAGTCAACAGGTGAAGACAAAAATTTGATGAAAAAAGCTCTTCCACGGTGTCGGGCGACACATTTTGCTGTGTCGGACGACGCATTTTACTGTGCTGGGCGACGCATTTTGTTGTGGCGGACGACGCATTTTGCTGTGTCGGGCGACGCATTTTGCTGTGTCGGGCGGAACCTGTGCCTGTAGACGGCAGGAGGACTTTACGGTACTATAAGAAAATGGCTGATAATAGGAAGGAAACGGAGCGGGCGGAACTGCACCGCACGATATGGGGGATTGCGAACGACCTCCGGGGGAGCGTGGACGGCTGGGACTTCAAGCAGTACGTACTGGGAATGCTCTTCTACCGTTATATCTCAGAGAATCTGGACCTGTACATCTCCAGGGGCGAGCATGAGGCGGGCAACAAGGATTTCTCCTACGCACGGCTGTCCGACAAGGAGGCAAAGGCCGTGAAGGACGACATCGTAAGGGAGAAGGGCTTCTTTATCCGCCCCAGCCAGCTTTTCCGCAATGTCTTGGACAAGGCGAACAAGGACAATACCGACCTGAACGAGAAACTCGCCAAAATCTTCAAGGAAATAGAGGCCTCCGCCCTCGGGACTGAAAGCGAGGACGACTTCAAGGGGCTGTTTGATGACATAGACGTGAACTCCAACAAGCTGGGGGCGACCGTCAGCAAGCGGAACGAGATGCTCGTCAAGCTGATGAACGGCATAGCGAGCATGGATTTGGGCAGCGGCGGCTGGTCTGACAACGCCATAGACGCGTTCGGGGACGCATACGAGTACCTGATGGCAATGTATGCCTCCAACGCAGGCAAGAGCGGCGGCGAGTACTACACTCCGCAGGAGGTCAGCGAGCTTCTCACGAAGATAACGCTCGTGGGCAGGAAGACGGTGAACAAAGTCTACGACCCGGCCTGCGGCTCGGGCTCCCTTCTGCTCAAATTCGCGAAAATTCTGGGGACGGACAAGGTCCGGCAGGGCTTTTTCGGTCAGGAGATAAACATCACGACCTACAACCTGTGCCGCATAAACATGTTCCTGCACGACGTGGGCTATGACAAGTTCAGCATCAAGCTGGGAGACACGCTCACCGACCCCAAGCACTGGGACGACGAGCCGTTCGAGGCGATTGTCTCCAACCCGCCCTACTCAATCAAATGGGAGGGGGATGACAACCCTCTCCTTATAAACGACCAGCGTTTTGCTCCGGCAGGGGTTCTCGCCCCCAAGGGCAAGGCGGACCTCGCCTTTATCATGCACTCGCTCTCGTGGCTCGCCACCAACGGGACGGCGGCGATAGTCTGCTTTCCCGGCATCATGTACAGGGGTGGGGCGGAGCAGAAAATCCGTAAGTACCTCGTGGACAACAACTATATAGACTGCATCATCCAGCTGCCTGATAACCTGTTCTTCGGTACGAGCATCGCAACCTGCATAATGGTCCTTAAGAAGGGCAAGGCGGAGAACAAGACTCTTTTCATAGATGCTTCCAAGGAATGTGTGAAGGTCACCAACTCCAACAAGCTCAGTCCGGAGAACATAAGCCATATTCTTGCCGTCTTACCGGCCGCAAGGAAAAGATAGACTACGTGAGCCGCCTGGTTCCTAACGGGGAGATTGCCGGAAACGAGTACAACCTTTCCGTCTCAAGCTACGTGGAGAAGGAGGACACCCGGGAGGCCGTGGACATCCGTAAGCTGAACGCGGAGATAGCGCAGATTGTCGCGCGGGAGAACGAGCTGCGGGGCGAGATTGACAAAATCATCGCGGAGATTGAAGGACAGGGCAATTCATAATTCATAAGGGAAAATTTAGCAAAGGAGAAAAGCATGGCGAAAATAAATGTTCAGAATACCGAAATTACGGTAACGAAAGTAAATGATGAAGATTACCTCTGCCTTACTGATATGCTCAAAGCTAAGGACGGTGATTTTTTTATAACGGACTGGCTCAGAAACCGAAATACGCTTGAATATATCGGAATTTGGGAAAAAGTCTATAACCCGGGCTTTAATTATGGCGAATTCGCCATAATTAAAAGTCAGTCAGGGTTGAACAGTTTTAAAATAAGCGTGAAGGAATTTGTAGCCCGCACGAACGCCATCAGTCTGCAGGCAAAGGCAGGACGATATGGCGGAACGTATGCCCATAAAGATATAGCTTTTGAGTTTGCAATGTGGATTAGCCCTGAGTTCAAGATTTACATTGTAAAAGAATTTCAGCGGCTCAAAGCCGACGAGCAAAAGCTGCTCGGTTGGAGCGCAAAAAGGGAGCTTGCAAAGATAAATTACCGCATTCATACCGATGCGATAAAGCAGAACCTTATCCCGAATGAACTTACTTCTCAGCAAAAATCTTTTGTGTATGCGGATGAAGCCGATATGCTTAATGTCGCAATGTTCGGAAAGACCGCTAAACAATGGCGGGACGAGAATCCTGGCCTGAAAGGCAATATCCGTGACTACGCCACGATAAACCAACTGATTTGTTTGAGCAATATGGAAAACTTGAACGCTGTTTTTATAAACGACGGATTGCCACAGTGCGAGCGGCTTGAAAAGCTCAATAAAATAGCAATCCAACAGATGAAAATCCTTGAGAATGTTGATGACAGGAAGCTTCTGACCGACGGAGAGCACTCATGAGCAAACTTGACGAACTGATGAAGGAACTCTGCCCTGACGGCGTGGAATATAAGACGCTGGGGGAAGTGGCG
>JAFSSU010000012.1 GCA_017450845.1 Treponema sp. | reverse complement strand
TCCTCTACGGAACCGTCGGCGTGGGCGACGAAGGCCCTCGGCTTTGCCTTGGTGAAGAAGCCGCACTCGACCACGCCGGTAATCGCGTCGATTTTGTCCTCCATCTCGGCGGGGTTGACGGGCTTGTCCCAGAGGCAGTCAAGGATCATGTTGCCGTTGTCCGTGATGACCGGCCCGGCCTTTCTGACCCCTTCACGCAGCTTTGGTTTTGCGCCGAGCTTTTCCAATGCCTGGGTGACGGGCAGGCGGGCTTCGGCGATGACTTCGACCGGGAGGGCAAAGCCGGTTCCGTGGCTGGCCACGACCTTGGACTCGTCCGCGACGATGATGAGGCTGTCCGCATTGTATTCGGTGATTTTCTCGCGGAGCAGGGCGGCCCCGCCCCCCTTGATCAGGCTGTTTCCGGGGCCGATTTCGTCCGCCCCGTCTATGGCGAGGTCGAGCCTGCCGCCGATAGCCCTGTCGTTGAGCGTGTAGACCGGGATGCCGTAGTCCTCGCAGGCGAGGCTGGTCTGGAAGCTCGTCGCCACAGCCTTGATGTCCCTGAGCGTGCCGTCGGCAATCCGATCGGCAAGCCTCTTGACTGCGGGCATGGCCGTAGACCCTGTGCCCAGGCCTATCTTCATCCCGCTGAATATCTTTCCTTCCTTTATAAGGGTGTCCACTGCGGTACTCGCCGCAAGAACCTTCTGTTCGTCCTTGGAAATCGACATATATTACTCCTGCCGGTTGCAACTTTTGCAGCCAACACGATTATACCGCAAAGTCGATTTCCTGTACAATCGGGGGAACGCCTTGGGCCTTGAGGAATCCGGCGTTGCAGGGCCTTCTTTTCCCTGTACCGAATCATTGCTTTTTGATACAATGGGGACATGACAGTGAACGTGTACTCCCGGTATTTCTCGGCCGAATGTGAATATGGCGGCGTGCGGCGCAGGGCAGCCTTGGTCACCCTCTGCTCGGACTCGGAGCAGGGGCATATCACCTATTCCGCCTCGGTGACATTTTTCCCCCATGTTGACGATGAGGACTTCGCGGTGAGCTACGATGCCGCCCGGACGCAAGTTCTGTACGAGGGCAAGGGCCGCCGCTCCAAGAAGAAGGAGGAGTCCTTCCTGGAGGGGCTTCAGCCCGTCATCGACGGCCTTTCCGGGCAGCTCGGCGCGAGGGTCTTCTGGGACAAGCCGCTCAGACCGGAAAGAAGGGGCTGAAAGGTCCTTTGTTTACAGTGCCCCGCCCGTAAGGAAATCCATTGCATACACCGAACGTATGCCGTCGTAATCCTTGTTGAAGTCCTGCTCCATGCTGATGAGAATGCGGGGATAGGAGTCCCGGATGTTCTTAAAGGCGGACAGTTCCCTTTCCAGCGTTTCGGGGGCCTTCAGGCTCTCTGAGACTTGGATGTACATGATTTCATTTTGGCTCTGGGCTATGAAGTCTATCTCCTTGTCTCCGTTCTTCCCCGTGAACACGGAGTATTTCCGCCTCTTCAGCTCCAGGAACACAAGATTTTCCAGAAGATGCCCTGTGTCGATGTTCCTGTATCCCAAGAGCATGTTCCTCATCCCCGTGTCGGCGATGTAATACTTCGCGAGGCTTTTCAGTGTTTCCTTTCCCCGTATGTCATATCGATCGACCTTGTAGACAAGGAAGCACTCTTCAAGAAAGCCCAGATAGGATTCCACCGTCGGCTGGCTGCTTTTTCTTCCCGATGAAGTAAGGGTGTCGCTGATTTTTTTTGCGGTACATATTTTTCCGGCATTGGAAAACATGAATCTGATGATTGACTCGAGGACTTTTATGTCCTTTATCTGATGCCGTTTGATTATGTCCTTCAGGATAATCGTATCGTAGACATTGGAGATATACTGCGCTATATCCTCCGGGTTCCGTCCCAGTTGCAGGGTAAAAGGAAAGCCTCCGAATTTAAAGAAATCCTGAAATGCCTCTTCCGTGCTTTGCTGTGGAAAATTGTTTTCCTTTGCGCACAGGAGGTATTCTTGAAAGGAGGTGTGATAAAATAGTCCACGAACAGGCGGTAATGTGATATGCTGAAGTGATTCAGCGGAAACCAGGCACGAGTTCGCCATTTTGTGTAGGGGCAAGACCCCTGGAAAGGAGAATGAAGAGCTTTTGCCGCATCAT
>JAFSSU010000011.1 GCA_017450845.1 Treponema sp. | reverse complement strand
TTTGTTGAATATGCGAATGATATGAATGCAATCTCGGCGAGCGTATGGGGACACCCCGCGGGAATACGTTCCCGTCGCCCGTTGGCACATTCGCCTCCAGTCCATGGACACTGTTGTGCTTTAGCCTATAGACACTTTTGACAATAGCCTATTTACGGTCACTATAAATAGGCTATTTACGGTCGCTGTCTCTAGTAAATGGACAACACACCCGCCAGCCGTCAGCGAGGCTCTTTCGCGAACTTTTCCACCTCTTCCAGGGAGAAGCCGGTTATCTCGGCTATATCCGTCATGGGGTAATTCCTCGCCAGCATGTTCCGTGCTGTTTGCTCGCGGATAGCTTCTTGTGCTTTCCGGGTCTCTTTAAGTGCCTCTTTCCGAGCTTCTTCCCGCCCTTTCCGTCTCGCCCGCCGGAGCCCGTTCTTGTAGTCAGCCTCCGCCCGGTCCATCGACAGGTGGTAGGCCCACGCCCGTTCTTCCGCAGATATCCGGTTGTATGCCCTCAATGCCATTGTCAGCTCCCCCTTCCAGTCCCGCTTGCAGCCAGCTTCTCCACCTCCGCGAGGGTCAGACCGGTTGCCTGGGCAATCTGTCCGGGAGTCCCGAGACCCATCGTCAGCATGTTCCGCGCGGTGGACAGGGCCCGCTCATTTTCGCCCTCCTCCTTGCCTTCCGCCTTAAGTTCCAGCTCATAGAGGTATTGCCTCATAGCGGTGTAGCTCCAGCCTTCCAAAATCTTCTTCTTTGCGACCATGTTCTCTATCCTCCTCGTCAGGTCTGACTCAGCCTTGTTCTTCATCACGTACTTGAGGAACGCCCTCAGCTCCGGGTTCTTCTCCCTCGCGTACGCCCGGCAGTTGAACACGTGCACCACCGCGTCGTCCTCAATCTCCACGGCCTCGTCCTGCTCGCACTTCCGCCGTATAGTATAGCACGGAATCCCCTTTTTGTAAGGGTCAAAGCGGCACAGGAAAATGATTATGCTTCTTTTCAGCTTGGTGTACTCCTCGCCCCTCAGCAGGCAGTCCACACGTTCGCTTACGCGAACGTTACGACCTCGTGCTACGCACGGGTCGCGAAACGGACAGCCTTCCGTGACTTTCTGCGTAGCAGAAAGTCATTGGCTTCCCGTAAGGGAAGCCGGGGCTCGATGGTCTTCTGCGGTTCGGAATACTCTACCTGGGAGATTTTCTCCCCGAGCAGGCACTCCAGTGCCTCCCGGCAGATTTCCTCGTCCCTCATGACGGCTCCGAACATGAAGTCATCGGAGAAAACGAGCTGCTCGGCAGGCTTTGCCTCTGGCTTGTTTTTGTCGTTCATACACTATTACATCTGTCCGCGACATTCCTTTTTGGACAATTCGCGGGGGAAATCTGGGGAACTTTTTCTGTTCCGGCATGGAACGGACAGGACAGTCCGGCACGTTGGCAAAAGGCGGGAAATGGGGTACACTCGGTGTGCGTATGGACACGGACACAAGGAAACTGGACAGGTGGGCCCAGCTGCTGCTGGACACGAGCAAGAGGAACAATCTCATCAACTTCAAGGACTCCAAGAACTCCACGCTGGAGATACTCAGCCCGGAACCGACGGTGCTCTTCGGGAAGTGCGACGGGGACGCGGTTTTCGAGGTCGTCGGGCCAAAGATAAAGGAAGAGAAGAACCTGGATGACCCCCTGCTCGGCCAGACCGCCCCCCCCTACCTGGAGAAGGACGAATACCTGTCGCGCTATTCCGTCCTGGTCAGGAAGCCGGGTCAGCTCCTTGTCTGGGGCAGGGTCAGCGACCCCCTCGCCGTGATGAAGGTGATAGACAAGAAAGCCCGCAGCGCGCTCGACGAGACGGGCGTGAACGTCAGCTACCTCGCGTTCGGATTCGTCCGCTGGCGCGAGCAGAAGGAAGGCTCACCCTTCTTCCTCGCCCCCCTGCTCCTTGTCCCCGTCTCCCTGGAGAACAAGGGGGCGACAAGCCCCTGGCACATCAGGCTCACGGGCGACGACATCGTGACGAACCCCACGCTCAGCTACATCATGCAGGCGGAGGCCGGGATCTCCTTGCCGGACTACGGCGACGGGGAGAGCCTCGCGGACTACCTGGGCCGGGCCGCCGACCTGCTGCAGCCCCTGGGCTGGACAGTCTCGGGAGAATGCAGGCTCGGAATTTTCTCCTTCCTCAAGATGAACATGTACCGAGACATGAAGGACAATGCCGCCCGGATACTCCAGAACAGGAACGTGAGGATCCTGCTCGGTGAGGGGCAGAGGGCGGACTCCGGAGCAGATGCCCCGGCAACAGGCCCCGTGACCGCCCCCTCCACAGGGATGAGCCCGCAGGAGATGCTCTCCCAGCTGCACACGGTCGTGGACGCTGACTCCAGCCAGCTGAACGCCATCGCGATGGCCCGGAGCGGCAGGAGCTTCGTCCTGCAGGGGCCTCCGGGAACGGGCAAGAGCCAGACCATCACGAACATCATCGCCGACTGCATATATAATGGAAAGAAGGTCCTCTTCGTGTCCGAGAAGCTCGCCGCCCTGAACGTGGTATACGACAAGCTCAAGGCCGCGGGCCTGTCCGACTTCTGCCTGGAGCTTCACAGCCACAAGTCCAGCAAGAAGGCGGTCATAGACGAGCTGTGCCGCACCCTCCGCGCCGACCGCTACCGCCTGTCCGACCGCGCCGACAAGGAGCTCGAGGCAAAGGCCGCCGCCCAGAAGCAGCTGGACTCCTACGCCGCCGAGCTGCACCGGAGGCGGGAGGGACTGGACTCAAGCGCATACGGGATGCACGCCGCCCTTGCCGCGGTCAGGTCCGCGCCGGACGTTCCCTACGTCGTGCCGGACATCGCC
The DNA here is from genome assembly GCA_017450845.1 of Treponema sp. Taxonomy (GTDB): domain Bacteria; phylum Spirochaetota; class Spirochaetia; order Treponematales; family Treponemataceae; genus Treponema_D. The sequence goes on along the minus strand of JAFSSU010000011.1, from coordinate 14,122 downwards.
TCCAAGGGGGCGGCATACCTTGCGGACGTGACGGCCCTGCTCGGGCAGTACGCCGACTACACCCGGACGGTCGGCGACGACTACACGCAGAACCCCTGGTACGGCTACGGCAAGGAGAGCCTGTCCTATGAGGAGAAGCTCGCCCTGCAGTCCGCCCTCTCGGATGTCACGGCGGCATTGCAGGAGCTCATCCCCTTCTGCGGCAACGTCGCAAACAGCTACGGCCTGACCTGCGCGAGCCTGACCGACTGCCGGAACTGGGAGGAGGCCTTTTCCCTGCTCGCCCGCTCGGATGTCATAACATGCGCCCTCCTCCAGAAGGACAAGTTCGACTCCGCGTCCGCAAGGGCAAACCAGGCGGCGGAGATGGCAGGCCGGCTGACTAACCTGAAGGGGCAGCTTGAGGCGGAATTCGAGCAGGGAATTTTCCAGAAAGACGGGCGGAGCTGGAACAACAAGCTCAGGAAGCAGTTCTCCTCGCTCTTCTCCCGCCTTTTCAGCAAGGAATACAAGGCTATCCTGACCGAGCTCCGGCTGGAAAGCAGGAGCGGCAAGAAGTTCAGCTACGGGGAGGCGGTCAGGGCGACGGGAACGCTCAGGGGCTGGCAGCAGACAGGAGAGGACTTCGCCTCCTGCGGGCAAGAGCTGGAGGGAATGCTGGGGGCGGCCTACAAGGGAATCTCCTCGGACTGGAAGCATATAACAGAAGATCTTGCCTCTCTCGGCGGCCTGTACGGGCGGGGGATGGACTTCGCCTTCCTCCCCGACCTGGGGGAGGCATCATTCGGCAAGGAGAAGCCCGCCTTCGCCTCCTATGCCCAGAAGCTCGCCTCCCTGCGTTCCGCATGGGCGGACGGGGCGGACCTGCTCTCGGCGGGATTCGACCCAGCCGTGCTCGACATCGCGAACGTCAGGATGGAGGCTGTGATGGAGAAGTGCGCGGCATGCCTCGTCGAGATGGGCACGGTGGACAACTGGGTCAGCTTCAACCGCCTGCTGCACGAGCTTGACGCACGGCAGGCCATGCCATTCGTCAGCAAGGTAATCGGGCAGAGAGTCCCGGCAGAGCTCGTCACGGACGCATACCGAAAGGCATTCTACACCCAGAGCCTGCACTCGCTGATCGGCTCGGTCCCCGCCTTTGCCTCCTTCACCCGGGTCTCCCAGGACAAGGCCGTCTCCGTATTCGCCGAGAAGGACAAGATTCAGTTCGGGATAAACAAGGCGCAGATACAGGAAAAGCTCTCCGCCCTAAGGCCGTCGCTCGACATGGTCACGCCCAAAAGCCCCGTGTCCGTCCTCCTCCGCGAGGGGGAGAAGAAGCGCAAGCAGAAGAGCATACGCACGCTGATCGCGGAGACAGGCGACCTGGTGCAGGTGCTCAAGCCCTGCTTCCTGATGTCCCCGCTCAGCGTCAGCATGTTCCTCAGCGGCGGGATAGAGTTCGACACGGTGGTGTTCGACGAGGCCTCCCAGATTTTCCCGCAGGACGCGGTTGGGGCGGTCTACCGTGGCAAACAGCTGATCGTCGTCGGCGACTCCAAGCAGATGCCCCCGAGCAACTTCTTCACGACCTCGCTGGAGGTCGAAGGCGACGAGGATCTGGACGACGTGACGGACTTTGAGTCCATCCTGGACATGTGCGCCCCCTCCATGCCGCAGAGCTCGCTCCGGTGGCACTACCGGAGCCGCTACGAGCAGCTGATAGCATTCTCGAACCGGAACTTCTACGGGGGAAGCCTTATGACCTTCCCCTCCGCGTCGGGCGGGACCGAGGGCACGGGCGTGGACTACTACCACGTGGACGGAGTGTTCGACAGGAAGACCCACACGAACCTCGCGGAGGCGGAGCGGGTCGTGGAGCTCGTGCTGGAGGATGCCCGCCGCTACCCTGACCGGAGCCTCGGCGTGGTGGCTTTCAGCGTGGCGCAGCAGAACCTCATAGATTCCCTGCTCGCACGGAGGCGGGCCCAGGACGCATCGCAGGAGGAATTCTTCTCGCGCGACAGGGCGGAGCCTTTCTTCGTCAAGAACCTGGAGACGGTGCAGGGGGACGAGCGCGACACGATAATCTTCAGCGTCGCCTACGGCAAGGACGATCAGGGCAAGCTCCTGCACAACTTCGGCCCCCTGAACAGGCAGGGCGGCGAGCGCCGCCTGAACGTCGCCGTCACCCGCGCCAAGGTCAACGTCCAGCTGGTCTCCTCGATGCACGGAGGGGACATAGACCTGGGCAGGACCAGCTCCGAGGGGGCGAGGCTTCTCAAGGAGTACCTCGACTACGCGGAGCGGGGCGAGAAGGCCCTGGGATCCGGCTCCAGCTCCGGGCAGGGGGCGGAAGGCCGGGGTCTGGAGGAGGAGGTCGCCGAATTCCTCCGCGGCAAGGGTTACACCGCGGAAACCCAGGTCGGCTGCGGCAGCTCCAAGATAGACATAGCCTTAAGGAGGCCGGACGGTAGCTACGCGCTCGCCGTGGAGTGCGACGGGGAGAACTACCGCTCTGCCCGCAACACGCGGGACCGGGACAGGCTCAGGAAGGAGCAGCTGGGGCGGATGGGCTGGCACTACTACCGGGTCTGGTCCACCGAATGGTTCAGGAACAAGCAGATAGAAAAGGGGCTGCTCCTCCGTGCAGCGGAACTTGCCATAAGCGGAGATGCCGGTACCCTTAGCTCCGCGAACCTGCCCGCGTCAGGAACGGCGGGAACGAGGCCGACCCAGGCAGGATCATCCCCGGCAGGACAGGATGCGGGATTTGCCGAGGTCGCCCCGGAAGAGCACATCCGCTTCCCGGCCTACAGGGAGGCGGACGTGACCGCCATCGCGAAGTCCTACGGCTGCGACCTCAGGAATTTCCGCCAGATGCTGCTAGACATCCTTGCGGTGGAGGCCCCGCTTTCCGAGGATTCCCTGCTCAGGCGCATTCCCTTCCTCTTCGGCAAGGAGAAAGTCACGCCGACGGTCAGGCAGATGTTCGGACAGCAGATGGCGGGCTGCAGGGCGGACGGCATCATACGGCGGGACGGCTTCCTCTATCTGGACGGAATGCCGGACATGGGGCTGAGGGTGCCGGGCGCGGTGCGGGAGCTCAAGAACATCGCGCTGGAAGAACTCGCTTCGGGGATGCTGACGATTCTCAAGCACAACCTGAGCTCCGACAAGGACAGCCTCTACCACAAGCTCGTGACCGCGCTCGGCTTCAGCCGGTCGGGGGATGCAATGACGGCCCGGCTGGACGCGGCCCTCGCCCTCCTCGGGGACGCGGTGCGGGTGGAAGGAAACATGCTGTCGTTACAGCTGTCGCTGCACGCTTGACGTGGAGGCGGACGAATTGCCTCCGGTCTATATCCTTCTATATATTGACGGATTGCCGAAACTGTACTACAGTAATCGTGCTTTTATGATAAGAAGGTTTCTGACATCATCGCTTCTTTCCTCATTCCTGCTGATGACAGCCTGCTCCGGCACGGGGGATGCCTTTCATGGCGGCTGGGAGGAAACCTACTCCGGCGGTACGGGCGGGCCGACCGTCGAAGAGATAATCAGTCTGGCCAACTCGGACGACGTAGAGGCCATAGTGAACCTCATCACCATGAGCAACGCGGCGGCCTCGGCTGGAGGGAGTGGCAGCGCGCCGGAGCCCAGCAGCGTGTCCATCCCCGGCTCGGATATCCTGCAGTCCCTCCCTCCCGGCACCTACAAGCTCAAGATTACGATGACCGTTGACGGGGATGTCACCACGTTCGAGTCCACCGCTGACGCGAACGGGAGCTTCGACTTCGAGATTCCCCCGGTGCCCACGGGCTCCGAGGTGTCCATCAGGATGGACGTGTACGATGACACGAACACGCTCCTTCTGACCGGCAGTAGCAGCAAGACCGTTCAAGACGATGACAACAGCCTGTTCATCACCCTGAGTGACAAGGTGGACATCACCCCCTCACCTTCGTTCTCCTGCCTGTCCTACGCCTACATAGTGAAAAAAGACGGGCTTGTCGTTGAGCGGCTCGGGGGCAGCCAGACATACAGGGCGACGCTTGGAACGACGGTCTCCCTGTCAGGGCTGGCGCTCATGGCGGACGGAAGCATCGTAAAGATAGGCTGCCCGGCCTTCACGGCCGAGGATGACGCAAGCCCTGATTTCACCATCGACAGCTCGGCGGGAACACTGGACAAGAACTTGCCGGATCTCCACATCACAGATAATGCGTCTGATAACAGAATTACGTATACCTTGGACTTCAGCGGCAGCTTCAGCGATTTGGCCACCGAGTGGTCACACCTTGCAGACGAGAGGCTTATGACATTCGAACCTACGGCGTTCAAAATATCGTTCACGAGTACAGGCTTCGAGTATTCTGCAACAAGAACCCATGAAGACCCGTCAGATCCTGAAAGTTCTTGGTGCGGTGACTGCGGCTCCTACAATGCCTCAACACCGAACTTAGACAAACTCAGGATGCTTACGACCGTGACCATTGACGGCATGAGCGTCCAGTGGAACACCTACAAAGCCCCCTCGTGACACCGCGGAGTGACCCGGGGCGGGGCTGCCCTGGGCGGCCATGACCTGACCACGTGGCAGGCTGAAACGGCCCCGGCCCGAGACCCGCTCTGGGAGCTCACGCGAAGCGCTGCGGGGGGCTGACGACCCAGAGGGCCTTGAGGGGGCTGGTCCCCGCGTTCTCTATGGTGTGGGGTGCACCCGCCGAGAAGCTCACGCTGTCCCCCTGGTCAAGGGCGTACTCCTCGTCCTCGTATTTCAGGATGGCCTTTCCCTCCACGATGAAGCCCATTTCCTTGCCCGAGTGGCCGTAATGCCCCCGGTGGGTCGCCTCCCCGGGCGGAATCGTGATGAGGTAGCTCTCGATGGAATTCTTTCCGTCCTGCTCGCCGGGGCGGGCGACCTCTTCGTAGACGACCGAGTCCTCATGGATGGACCTGCGCTCGCCGGCCCGGATGACGCTGACCGGCCCGTGCCTGTCGTACTCCTCGAAGAGGTACTGGAGCCGTATGTCCAGAACCCGGGCCAGGCAGAGCAAGGTGTCAATGGCGGGATAGACCCTCCCCCGCTCTATCTGAGAGACCAGGCTCTCGCTGACCCCGGCCTGGCTCGCGACGGCCTTGAGGGTCAGGCCTTTCTTTTCCCTGACCTCGCGGATTTTTTCCCCGAAGCGGAGGATTTTCCTCGTGTCCTCCTGTGATGATGCCTTCACTGCTTCCTTCCCCTAGATGCTTGCGGCGGAGTCCATCATCTGCCGCGCCGCGTTCTGCTCGATAACGAAGCGGATGAAGTGGTCTTCCAGCGTGTGCTTGGGACCGTCGAAGTGCAGCCTCGCCCTGACGCGGGCATTGTCGCGCCGCACCGTGAACAGCAGGTAGAAGTCCCTGTAGTCCGCCGCGATGTCCGTCTTGACGCGCTCGCCGAGGTAGGAGCTCACCTCGTCGCGGCCAATGTTCTTGACTCCCTGAACCCGGAGGATTTCCTTGAGCCTCTTGATCTGCTCGTGGGAGATGCCGAAGAGGAATTCCTCCATCGCCTGCGACACGTCGGGGTCGGAAAGGCGGCTCTTCATGAACTGCACCCACTGCACGTCCATCTGCATGGACACCTGCATCAGCTCGCTCGTCCCCATCATCGTGCCGAAGACCGGGGCTATCTTGCGCCTGGCCTGCCAGACGGACTGGAGGACGGGCGCGATGTCGTCGATCGTCTGGTCCGACCGGTGCTCCCAGAGGATTATCAGCGACAGGGCCATCTCACGGCGCAGTTCCTTGGAGATGGACTCGTCCCTGATGATGTCCATGTACACGTCCTCCGCCATGAGGGTCAGCATTATGGAGATCGTCTCGTCCAGGTATTTCTTGACCTCCTTCTCGTCCATGCTGGTGAAGTCCCTCGCCAGCTTGTACATGGAGAAGAAGGTGTGTATCTTGGTGACGAGGAAGCTCTTGCCCAGGGTCGCCTTGGAGGGCAGCTGTAGCAGGGTGTCCCCCTCCTCGTGGTAGGAGATCAGGCTCTCTATCAGCTCCTCGGGGGTCCTGACGCTCGTGTTGGTCACGGTCCTCTCCAGCAGGGAGGGGAAGAGCGCTATGTCCTGGGCGAGCTTCTCCACCTGCCTAAGGCGGGACTCCAGGTGCTCCACCCTGTCCGGGGAGGTCCTGTGCAGCGAGTCCAAGAGCTGTTTGACCAGCGTCTCCTGGTGCTTGGTGAGGATAGTTATGCCTGTTGATATTGCCCCGGCCTGAATCTCGCTCTTGTCAAAGAAGCTTTCTATGCTGACCGGCGTGTATTCGAAGGTGATTTCTTTATCTTCCATTTCCTTAACCATATTTTCGGTGCTTTTGCAGCCGTATTACAGGCTTTTGCAGTCTGTCTATAGGTCTCTCTGGTCTATAGTATAGTTGTTTTCCTCTTTTTTTCAAGCATTAGTGGTAAAAGCTAAAGGCAAACGTCCGATTATAGGAGTATGAAGAAATTCGTAAAGCTGTTTTTGGCGTTTTCGATAGTTTTGCTTGGCCTGGAATCGGGCACGGCTCTCTTTGCGCAGGGTAACACGGACCTTTACATATATAAGGAAGACTTGGTCGTGGAGGAGCGCGACGGGGACTGGAAGAAGAACGGCGTTGACCTGTACATCCGGAAAAAACCGGGAATCAACTCCGTCCTCCTCTGCGAGACGACGAGGGATCCCGCCGGCAAGAAGGACAGCTTCGCCTACCGCGCCGAGGAGTACAACAGCGTCAACGGTGACGAAATCCGCATGCTCAACGGAGAGGTCCTCAAATCCCAGTATTCAAAATACAGCCTCATTTCTTCTACCGTGGTCAGGCATCCCAAGCTGGGCGAGTGCTTCCACGTGTATATCCCCCGCAAGCTCGTCTGGGGATACCCCTGGGAGAGGCACGGCACGGCCGAGATAGACAGGGGCCTGTTCATCAACATCAGGACATTCGAGAAGAAGTACGCCGACTACGAGGGCCGCTATGCGGACAACCCCTTCATGTTCGACTACGAGACCCTGGTAAAGGTCTCCAAGAAGCAGGGCAACAAGGACAAGACCAAGGACGGCGTCACCGACAAGACCGGCGACAAGCCCAAGAAGCAGACGACCGAGCCCCAGCCGGAACCAGTGACGGGCAATGACGACGAGCCATACGGAGAGGACAAGGAGGGCCGCGAGCCCTATCCCGAGCCAGTCAGCTCGGACAAGGAGAATGAAAGCGGCGAGGTCTACCCCGAGCCTGAGCCCGTCGCGGGCGACGAGGAGAGGGAGGAAGCCCCTGTCGAGCCCGAGGTCATCGTCAAGGAAGTAATCAAAGAGGTCATAAAGGAGGTTCCGTCCGAGCCTGAGGTCATCGTCAAGGAAGTCATCAAAGAGGTTCCCTCCGAGCCGCAGATCATAGAGAAGGAAGTCGAGAAAATCGTGGAGAAGGAGGTCGTCAAGGAAGTCGACAAGCCCCGCGGCCCCGAGCCCGAACCTGTCGGAGGCGATGACGATGAGGAGCCCTGGGAGGACGAGGAGGACGAGTCCACGACGACCACGACCACCAAGACGACGGTGACCACCGAGACGACGGAGTATGCGGGAGAAACATGGCCGGAACCCGAGCCCGTCGCGGACTGGGAGCCTTACGAGGCATACAGCCCTGACGAATTCCCTGAGCCGGAACCTGAGCCCGAGCCGGAACCCGAACCTGAGCCGGAACCCGAGCCCGAGCCGGAGCCTGAACCCGAGCCGGACTACAAGGATGAGTATGATGACGAGGACGAAGGCAAGATAACGCTGACCGACGACTACAACGAGGAAGCCGGGAACTCATTCTTCGAGATTGCCCAGCAGGGCGGAGGAATGACGACCTACTCGAGGGGCGCGGACACGCTTCCCGATGACCTCTACAATATCCTGGAGAGCATCCATCCCAAGGATATCGTGGACATCGTCTTCGCCATAGACGCGACGGGCAGCATGAAGGACGACATCCAGTCGCTGCGGCAGAACTGGCTGCCGAGGCTCAAGGAGCAGCTGGCCGAGTTCGGCAACATAAGGCTTGGCCTGCTGTTCTACCGCGACTACGTGGACGACTGGCGCTACAAGCAGATGCCGGTCAAGATGCTGCCATTCACGGACGACTTTGACAAGTTCGTCAAGAACCTGAACAGCATCCGCGTCATGGGAAGCGAGGGCGGCGACATACCGGAACCGGTCTACGAGGCCCTCTACTCCAGCCTGGAGTTCTACAAGTGGCGTGACGAGGCCGAGAAGAGGATTATCCTCATCGGTGACGCGCCGCCACACAGCAAGCCCAGGGGCACGAAGAAGATAACCAAGGAGATGGTCATGGACCTTACGAACGCGAAGGGGATAAAGATTCAGAGCATCCTTGTCCCGGACGACAACAGCAAGGTCAGGGCCTGGTAAACGACGGGAAAGGCGGGGGCGGGGTCCTCCGCCTTTTTTGTGAATTCGTTCCTCCCTACTAGAAAAAAAAAAAGCTTGTGCTATAATGGTACAAGAGCCAAAAACAAAAAAAGGAGCCGTCTGATGACTTCGCTGAAGACCCGTTTTATATTGATTTTCGGACTGTTCGTGCTGCTTTCATGCACGATAATCTCCGTGTTCTCCTGCCTTGCAATCGCCAAGACAGGCTCGGATTTGGCAAGCCGTCAGGGGGGGCCGATCCTGGAGCGGGCTTCCCGCGTCATAGACGGGGATGCATTCGAGGCATTCTGCAAGAACCCGAGCGAGGATGACCCCTTCTATGAGAAGACCCGGCTCGCCCTGCTCGAGATAAAGAACACCGTCGGATGCCGCTTCCTCTATACGATGGTCCCGCTCGTGGAGGGGCAGTCTGCCCGCTACATCATTGACGGCAGCTGCGACCCCGCCGACACGGAGAACTTCTCCCCCCTCGGCACCGACGAGGACATCACGAGCTACGGGGATGCCCCCTGGAGGGCCCTGAACGAAGGCGGAATCACCAGCGCCGGCCTGGAGAAGCAGGATGAATGGGGCTGGGTCGTCAGCAACTACCGCGCCATACGGAATTCCTCCGGCAAGGCGGTCGGATTCATCGGCGTGGACTTCGACATGGAGGGCTTCGTCGCCACCATCCGGATTCAGATAATCATCATCGCCATCCTCGGCATCTCCTTCGTCCTCTTCGGCATCGGCGTGGTCACAGTCTTCACCACGTCCATCTTCGGCAAGATCGACTCGGTCTCCAAGGCGATGGACGAAATCTCACAGGGATCCGCCGACCTGACGGCCCGCATCCCGGAGAACGGGGGCTCCGAGCTCGGCCTGCTTGCCGCCAACTGCAACCACGTCATAGGCAGGCTGAACACCCTGATCAGGGACCTGCAGGGCGAGACCGGCGTCCTTGCGGAGACCGGGCAGGGACTCAAGGACAGGATGAAGAGCCACATAAAGGAGATGAACAGCACGGACGAGAACATGGACGACATCTCCCTGCAGGTCAGCATGCAGAAGTCCAAGATTGAGTCCATCACCGGCGAGGCCCAGAACGTGGACACAGAGATAGCGGGGCTGGACTCCCGGATCATGGAGCAGTCCACGGCCATCAGGAACGCTTCCTCCGCCGTCACCGAGATAAACGCGAGCATAGTCTCCGTCACCAAGCACATCGAGACGATTATCAGCGAGTATGCCCTGCTCGTCAGCGACTCCTCCGAAGGGCGCAAACTGCAGGACGAGGTCTCCGAGAAAATCAAGAACATTGCCCAGCAGTCCGAGAACCTGACCGAGGCAAACGAGGCCATCGCCGCCATAGCGGAGCAGACCGACCTGCTCGCTATGAACGCCGCGATCGAGGCCGCCCATGCCGGGGACGCGGGAAAGGGCTTCGCGGTCGTCGCCGACGAGATCCGCCAGCTCGCCGAGACATCATCCACCCAGTCCGACGAGATAAAGAAGCTCCTGGGAGGCATCTCCAGCGCGATCATGGAGATAGTCACCTCCTCCCAGAAGTCCGCGGCCTCGTTCGAGTCCGTTGGTACCAAGATACTCCAGCTTGACGGGCTGATCAAGGAAGTCCGGGACGGCATGAAGGAGCAGAACATCGGAGTGGAGAGCATCTCCTCCACCATGCACACCCTGGACTCAACGACGGCGGAGATAACGACCTCTTCCGCCCACATCAAGGACGCGGCCCGCAAGCTTTCCGCAGGAGCCCAGGACCTGGAGACGATGGCGGAGGAAACCAAGGTCAAGTCCGATGAAGCCAAGCAGAACATGGACAAGATGAGGCAGTCTGCCAATGAGGTCGTCAGGGCAACAGGAAGGAACAACGACGCGACTAAGAAAGTCTCCGACATGATAAACGGCTTCAAGGTCTGACAAAAACGGGGGAATGGGAATGTTCCTGATTTCACAGACGATGATAGCTTTCGGCATCCTGCTGCAGGTCTACAACCTGTACAGGGCCATCCGGCTTCTCAGCTACCACAAGCTGCTCACGCACGGCATCAAGGAGAGGCTCCTGGACTATGTGGTCCTCTGCCTCATAATCCTGTTCGTCATCGTCTACGTCATCATCTTCACATTGCAGATCCTGTCCTTCTGGATCGGTCTCATCCTTTTCAGCGGGGCCATCTTCGTCACGGTCGTCCTTGCATGGATCTACAGGCTGGTGGACTCGGAGAAGGAGAACTGCCTTGCCCTGTCCAAGTCCCTCATCAGCGTCATAGAGGCCCGCGACCCCAACCTGAACGGCCATTCCATCCACGTGCAGGAGTTGGCAATGCTGCTGCACTCCTACCTGCCCCTGTCCATGAGGAAGCAGCTGAACAGGGATTCCCTGAGTTACGCGGCCCTCTTCCACGACGTGGGCAAGCTGGGCATCCCCGAGGCCATCCTGAACAAGCCGGGCAAGCTGACCGACGAGGAATGGATCACGATGCGGCGGCATCCTGACATAGCCCTGAAAATCCTGGAGCCGGTCAACTTCTTCGCCGGCATGCTGGACTGGATTCAGTACCATCACGAGCGGATTGACGGCAACGGCTACCACAAGATGAAAGGCGACGAAATCCCGCTCGGGGCAAGGCTCATAGCGGTCGCGGACACCTATTCCGCCATCACGATGACGAGGAGCTACAAGTCGAGCCGCAGCTACGAGGAGGCGATGGAGATAATAAAGGGGGCCGCCGACAGCCAGCTGGACGGGGAGCTCGTGTCTATATTCTGCTCCATTCCCAAGGAAGAGGTCACGGCCTGCATGGAGGCGGCGACCAAGAGGGAATTCTAGGACTTCTTCTGTTTTTCCTGATAAGCCGGGTCGGGCCGCACAAGCTCGTAGCCCAAATCGAACTTTATCTGATTATGGAACATCTCCAGCAGGACGGTGACCCGCCGCTGGCGCTTGTTCACCTTGTATATCTTACCGAGAAAGCCCGCCATGGGGCCGTCAGTCACGACGATATGCATGTCCTCGTCGAAATAGATTTTGGACAGGCCCTGCGTCTCGCCAAAGTTCATGAGGTTGCTGACAATCTCCAGGTCCGTCCCTCTCAGTGGCTTTATGTCACGGTTGCTGTTCAGGAATTTGTAGAAGTCCTCGGTCCTTTTTACGATGCTGACCGTCTCCAAATCAATTGCCTTGACAGCCAGGAAAACATAGCTCTTGAAAAGAGGCTCCTCTCGCTCTACGTTGTTTTTGTCGCGGACCTTCTTCTTGAAAAAAATAACATCGATGTCCTTGCCCGCAAGCTTGAAGCTCTTCTCCAGGCGCTTCTTGAACTTCTCCTCTCCTCTTGTCTTGACCATCAGGCAATAGTATTCCATCTTCCCGTAAATCCGTGCCAGATGATAGCATTTTAAGGGAGTTCTGTCCATCGGGTTCTTTCAGGGGAAAGCCCGGAAGCCGCCCCCCGAAAGGACTTCCGTCATGCCCACAGGAGCCAGAGGACAAGCCCCGCGGCGGCCGTGGTTATGACGGTGAAGGGAACCCCCAGCCTGAGCCAGCCCGCGAAGGACATGGGACAGCCCTCTTTCTTCAGGATTCCCATCGAGACGATGTTCGCGCTCGCACCGAAGGGTGTCAGGTTGCCTCCCAGGCAGCTGCCCACCAGCAGGGCGAACATGTACAGCTCCGGCCGCTGCCCCATGCTCCGCGCGAGCGTGTCCGCGACGGGCAGCATGGCGATGATGTAGGGCACGTTGTCCACGAACCCGGATATGGCGACGGAGACTATGAGGATGATGATGAATCCCGCGAACTTGGAGCCGCCGGTAAGCCCCGCGAGGAAGCGGGCGAAGTCCTCAAGGAGGCCCGCCTGCTGGATCGCGGCTATGACGATGAAGATGCCGATCAGGAAGCCGATCGTCTCCCAGTCCAAGCCCTTTATCATCTCGAGCGTCTCCGCCCGGGACCTGCGCTGCACCAGCTTGTACCAGACCAGCCCTATCATCCCCAGGGTAAAGACGAAAAGCCCGCTCAGGAATTTTATCTCCACCGGGATGAAGGAGATGGCCGCCAGCCCGAAGATCATGGCGAGCAGCAGCACGAATGGCAGCCAGGAGATGACCTGCGTCTTCTCCATGTCCAGCTTGTTCTTGCCCGTCCTGGCGAAGAACGCGTAGAAGAAGAGGCAGCCCGCGAGCATGCCGGTCTGCACAATGAAGAAGATGGAGAGCGTCCCGTCATGGACGAAGAAGTCGTTGAAGTTGTAGCCCGCGTAGCTTGCGAAAATCATGGAGGGCGGGTCGCCGACGAGGGTAGCGGTCCCCTCCAGGTTGCTCATCACGGAAAGGCCGACCATGAAGTTGACCGGCTTCAGCTTCAGCTTCCGGCAGAGGGCGAGGGCTATCGGGGCCATGACGAGGACGGTCGCGACGTTCTCCACGAAAATCGAGATGATGCCGGTCATCGCGAGGATGGCGACGATGGCGACCCCGGTGTTGCTGCATCCGGCGACGATAGCGTCCGCTATGCGGGCCGGCACCTTGGAATAGATGAAGAGGGCGGCAATGACCATGCTCCCTATATAGATGAGCAGGACGTTCCAGTTGACCGCCTGAGTCAGCGAGTAGAGCAGGGCGTAGAGGCGGGCGGACCCGGAATACCCCTGCGGCATGCGGAAGATTGCCCCGGGCAGGATTGTCCCCAGGAGGAGGACGATGACCGCCGCCCCCGTCGTGAAGAAGACCTTCTTGTCCTGAAAGGCTATGACGAGCGCGTACATGACGAGCGCGACGGCAAGGATGACGAATTTCAAGTTTATCATGCAGGCAGTATAGTGCAGGACGGGCCTGTTGTCCAGACGTGCGCCCCGGTCCGCGCCCGCTAGAAGGCCTGCCGGCTCCAGTCGGCGATGTAATCGTCCAGGCTCTTGTGCACTTTCCCGCCCTTGTTCTCCTCGGCCTGCTCCGCCTGGCAGTTCTCCACGAGAAATGGAACGATTATCCTCTCCTTGAAGATGGCGAAGCGTGACGGAAGGACCTCCGGCAGGACAAGCTGCTCCTCGGGCGGCATGTTGCCGAGAAGCTCGTGGTAGAACGAAGGAAAGAGGCTCGCGTTGACGCTCTTTATGGAAGAGAAGCCGCCCGCTATGCCGAACTCCTTGGTGTCCAGGGCCATGTCCCGCGACCGCTCCATCATCGCCTTCTGCGTGTCCTCGCGGAAGAACCATTCGATGAAGACCTCCGCCTTGTTGGGGTTCCTCGCCCGCTTGTACAGGCCCATGCAGACCATGTCGTCCTCCACCGGTATGCCCCTGCCGGTCGAGACCCAGCGGAACGAGAGGCCGGACTCGGAGTCACCCTTCATCGTGTAGAACTCGCGGCTGCTCATGTAGGTGAAGAGGCTCCTTCCCTCAGAAAGCCATTCGCTCTCCGGCTTATAGAGGTAGCTGAACATGAAGTCCTGCTCGGCCGAGGAGGACATGTGGTTGGAGACGGTCCAGTTCTGCAGGTATTTCACGGCGGAGGCGAGCGCGTCCCGGTCGTAGGAGAAGGTGCTGCCGCTCTCCGCGAATGCCGCCCCCTTCGCCTTGGCCGCAAAGTAGAGGAAGTCCTCGTCCCACGAGGGGGCGAACCCCATCTTCTGGTACACGCCCTTGTCGTCCACCTCGGAGAACTCGGCGTCCGCCTCCCATATC
>JAFSSU010000103.1 GCA_017450845.1 Treponema sp. | reverse complement strand
GGCTGACTTTTCCGCAAGAATTTCCAAATTTTTGGTTCCCGATGGGTACAAGGGGAGAATACGGTCTTTAATCAGCGTTTCCTTAATAGAAGAAAGACGAGGAGGACAAGAGAAGTTAGCTTTGCCCCCCCCCGTAAGCTTAGAGTAACTCCTAACGCCGCGCGATTCAGTACGTTTTTCATAAGCAGGACTCCCTGACAGTAAGACTACATCTATTATAAACCCGTTTTTCCGTCTTGTCACCTACCTCAAAGTGTAGTTTTCGCAAAATTCTCAACTATGTTTTAAGAAAACTATGTCAAAATGACGCAAAACACGCTTTTGGCTACCTCCTTCCGAATGACTCCAGGTTGGCGAGCCCGCGCTTGAACTGGGGGACGCGGGCCTGTGCTGTCGTGTTCCAGGGGGAAGTCTGTCCGTCTTTCAGGAAGTGGTAGGCGACGCCCGCAATCATCGCCCCGTTGTCCCCGCAGAGCTTGAGCGAGGGGAAGATGCAGCGCAGGTCCTTCCGTTCGGCGAGCATGGCCCTGAGCCGGGAGTTGGCGGCGACCCCGCCCCCCGCGACGACGGTGGTCAGCCCCGTGTCCTCCACCGCCCGGAAGAGGCGGGAGAGCAGGGTTCGGCAGGCCGCGTCCTGGAAAGAGGCCGCGATGTTCGGGATGGTCTTCTCGTAGCCGGGGTTCAGGAACATGTCCGCCTGATGAATCACTGCGGTCTTGAGCCCGGAGAAGGAGACGTCGTAGCGGTGGGGGGAGGCCCTGCCCTCGTCCGCCTCGTCGCCGGGCCGGGCTCGCATTCCCTTCTTGTCTATCTTGGGCAGGGGGAAGGAGAATGCCGCCGGGTCCCCGTCCTTGGCGAGCCTGTCGATTATCACGCCGCCAGGGTAGCCCAGGTCGTAGAACTTGGCGACCTTGTCGAACGCTTCGCCCACGCTGTCGTCGATCGTCGTGCCAAGGATCTCGAGCTCCCCCACGCCCCTGACGACCGCGATGATGCTGTGGCCGCCGCTGACCAGAAGGCCCAGGTAGGGATAGGCTATGTCGTTCTCCAGGTGGGCGGCATACATGTGGCCGAGCATGTGGTTGACGGCGAAGAAGGGCTTGCCCGTCGCCCAGGCGAGGGTCTTGCCGAATGACAGGCCGACGAGCAGAGCGCCCATAAGCCCGGGCCGGTTCGTCGCGGCGACAGCGTCCACGCCGTCCATCGTGAGCCCGGCCTCCGAGAGAGCCTGGCGGACGACGGGAAGGATCCATTCGGCGTGCTTGCGGCTCGCTATCTCGGGGACGACCCCCTTGTATATCTGGTGGAAGGGAATCTGGGTCGCCACCACGTTGCTCAGGATTCTCTTGCCGTCCTCGACGACGGCGCACGCGGTCTCGTCGCAGGAACTTTCTATGCCCAACACCTTCATCGCTTTACCTTCCTTATCTTTGACCCCGGTTCCGTCAGTCCCTCATCAGCTGCGAGGGGCAGACGACCTCATAGCCCGCCGCCCCCAGCGCGGGGTACAGGTCCTCCAGGAGCCCCGGCAGGATACCGGCGGACTTGTCCACATGTCCTATCATTATAGCCTTTCCGTTTTTATTTGCAAGCTCCAGCCCCTCGTATATCTGGGCGAACATAGCGTCCCGGTCCAGCATGTTGTCCAAAAAGATGTCCCGCTCGAGGATTCTCATGCCCCGCTCGCGGGCGGCCTCGGGGGCCATGGTCGCGGACGTGGTGCGGGAGTCCATGAAAAAGACCCCGTAGTCAAGGGCGGCATCGAGCACAGCCCCTATCCGCTCCTTGTCAGCCGTTATCAGCGAGCCCTCGTGGTTGTTCATCCCGCGCACGCCGATCCCGAGCTCCTCCAGGTTCGCCGTGACCAAGGCCAGTATCTGTTCAGCACTCATGTCCGGCCCGATAAAACCCGGTCCCGGCCAGAGGTCAAGGTTGACGGACTGCATGGGCTGGTGGAGCATCAGCTCCTTGCCCGCCGCGACGACCATCGCCGCCGACTCCTTGGTCAGGGGAAGGCCCGGCATGACGGCGACG
>JAFSSU010000102.1 GCA_017450845.1 Treponema sp. | reverse complement strand
CAGGAGCAGAGCGAGGGCAACAAGCAGCTGCTCCGCAGCCTGGAGCAGATGAAGGAGGGCACCCGCGCCGTCCAGGATGCCGCCGAGGACCTGAACCGCAACACGCGGAACGTCATCTCCGCCGTGGAGAACATCGGCCGGAGCTAGCAGGCAGCCGCCAGGCCGTCCCCGTCCTTGCCCATGCGCTTCCTTTCCATTATAATGCCCCTATGGTTCGCATCGCGGTGGAGGATGCCGGGCCTGGGGAGGACAGCCGGGTAACGCCCGACGTGGTCCAGAACCGGTTCGGCACTGTTTACGGAAAATACACGCTCCTGGAGCTGGAGGAAGGGGGGAGGAGCCTCCTTGTTCCCCTCCATATTGAGGGCAGGGAGGCCCGGCTGGGTCTCTTCCTGTCGCCCGCCTCCGCCGCAGGGCTGGAGGAGCTCTGCGCCTTCGTCTTCGACCGTTTCCCGGTCACGCGCATACGCTGGGACTGCTCCCTTTCACCCCTGGGCCGCCGCTATGTCCGCCGGAACCACCCCGCAAACCACTGGAAGGTCGCTCTCCCCGCGTCAGCCGACGAGCTCTGGGCCCGCATGTCGCGCAAGTCCCGCTACAACAGGCGGCGGGAGGAGAAGCTCCTGCTGGACCGCCTTGCCGGGGATGCCGGGAATGCGGACGCGCCCGGCGGCGGGGACGGCACAGGTACCCTCGTGATGACCGGGTACGAGGGGGCGGGCAGCATACCGGCCTCCGTCGTGGAGACTTTCTTCCTTTTCAAGAAAAAACTGATGGGCCGGGAGTACGGGCTTTCCCCGCTGGAGTACCTGGCCCGCTACCAGGTGACCAACGCATACACATGGACCTGCGGTGACAGGATTGTCGCCATCGTGTTCAGCTGCGAGCAGGGGCAGGACGTTTTCCTTGAGAACCTGACCTACGACCCGGATCTGGAGGAATTCTCGCCGGGCTTCCACCTCTATGCCCTCGTGCTGGAGGGGCTGATAGGGAAGGGCAAGAGGTCGCTCTTCCTGGGCGGTGGCCGGCAACCCTACAAGAGCCGCTTCGGGGGGACCGAGGATGCCTGCTGGAACGTGGAGGCCTACCGGTCCCCGCTCGCCGCCCTGCCTTCATACGCCGGGAAGCTCGCCGGGCGGATTCCGGGGGCGGGCAGGCTGGCCCGCTTCGTCAGGCGGGCGTTCCGTTTTGTCCGCGTCCGCGCCAAATGGGCGGCGCAGTCGGTCTTCTTCTCGCTCGTGCCCGTGGGCCATGCCCTGAACGATGAGGACCGTCCTTTTTCGGTTACCGTCTCCCTGACGAGCTTTCCGCCCCGCCTCGCTACGCTTCACCTCTGCATCAGGTCGCTGATGCGGCAGACGATGCGGCCTGACAGGATCGTGCTCTACCTGGGGGCGGACTGCGAGGGCATCCCCCTGCCCGGGAAGCTCCTCGCCCTGCGGAAGAAGGGGCTCACGATAAGGCAGGTCGGGGGCGACATGAGGCCGCACAAGAAGTACATCTACGCGATGCGGGAATTCCCCGGGGACTTTATCGTCACTGCGGACGACGACCTCCTTTACCGGAAGGACATGATAGAGGGCCTGTGGAAGATGCACGAAAAACATCCCGATGCCCTCGTCGCGAGCCGGGTCCACCTGATGAAACAGTACGGGGGCCGCATACTCCCCTACCGCTGCTGGCTGCAGGAGACCGGTTCCGTACGCGAGCCGACCCACGCCCTGCTTTCCACCAACGGGGCGGGGAGCCTCTTTCTCCCCCGCTGCCTCGCGCCCGAGGCCCTCGACGCTGAGCTCGCCTCCCGACTCTGCCTGAACGCCGACGACATCTGGCTCAAGTTCATGCTGATACGCGGCGGCACGAAGGTCGTGTGGGACGGAAGGCGGAAAGGCATGCCCGACGAGATACGGATACGGGCGGAAAAGAAGAAGGCCCTGATGGACGGCAACCTGTCGGGAGGCGGCAACGACGGCTACATTGCCGCGCTGGAGGAGCACTTCGGGATGAGCCTGGCGGATTTCTGCTAGGCTGCGACCGGTTCCCTTACGGCCGCCTGTTCCCCCAGAAATACTCGCCGCTCTCCTTTCCGTCCACCGTGGTGAATGTGACCGTGTGCCTCTCGCAGTCCGCGCCTTTCCGCGCCCAGTCGTATGCCCTGAGCGCATAGCCGCCGAAGCTTCCGATGCGGCCCCCGTCCTTGTCCTGCAGGGTGAGCGTGATCGTGCATCCGTCCTTGCCGAGCTTCCATGAGCCTGAGTACCCGCCGCCGAGCGTCCCGTCCGCGTTGAGCACGAGCTCCTTTGACTCCGTTGGCCGCGCGTCGTCCGCGTGCATCCCGCTGACCTTTATGGTGCCGGTTTTGAAGCTGCCCTTACGCGAGCCGCGCACGGTGAGGACGCTGTCATACGGTCCCGCAATGTCGTCCGCCGTGAGCCGCGCGAGAGATTCGTCCTGCCCGCCGTAATCGTTCCAGTATTCGTTCTGGTTCAGCACGGGCCAGCCGTCGTCCGTGAAGAACATCTGCCGTATCTGGAGGCAGAAGTCCCCCGT
>JAFSSU010000101.1 GCA_017450845.1 Treponema sp. | reverse complement strand
GACAAGGAATTCTATGCGGCGACGCTCTCCTGTCCGCTGCCTGCCCCCGCATCTTCCCGCTACCCTGACACCCGTCTTTTCAGGATGGTCGCCGCCTCTCTGGAGCAGCTCGGGGAGCCGCTCGGCAGTGCCATCAAGCGTTACGGGGCAGACAGGATCGGTGTGTGCGCGGGCGGATGCGACAACGGCAGCGAGCTTTCCATAGAGGCGCACCGCCAGTATCTGGGAAGCGGGGAGTTTCCCTCAGGATATACCCTGGAGATGCAGGGGGCCGGTTACGTCGCGGCTTTCATAAAGGATAGCTTGGGACTCGGGGGGCCTGCCACGGCGATAGCGACGGCCTGTTCCTCCAGCTCCACGGCGATTGTCCGGGCTGCCGAGATGCTACGGGCCGGTATCTGCGATGCGGTGGTAGCCGGTGGGGCTGACATAGTGTCCGACCTGGAGCTGCTGGGCTTCGGTTCCATGGAGTGCGTCTCCCCGGTGCCCAGCAATCCTTTCAGCGTGAACCGCTCGGGCATAAGCTTGGGCGAGGCGGCGGCGTTCTTTGTGCTCTCGAAGGACTCCCTTGTCTCTGAGGAGCCTCATGTCATCCTTGCGGGATACGGGGAAAGTTCCGATGCCTTCCACATCACGTCCCCGGACACGGATGGGGCGGGTGCGGCGGCCGCCATGCGCCGGGCCCTGGATTCCGCCGGGTTGGGGGCGGGGCAGCTGGACTTCATAGGCCTGCACGGTACGGGGACGGTGAGCGGGGACGCGGCGGAAGCCCGCGCGGTGTCTGCCGTCTTCGGGCCGGATGTCCCCTGCGCCTCCTGCAAGTCCGTCACCGGGCATACCCTGGGGGCGGCCGGTGTCCTGACCGCCGCCGTCTGCTACGAGGCTCTTGCCAGGAATGCCCTCCCCCTGCAGGCCTGGGACGGGATGCAGGACCCGGAGCTGCCGCCCGTCGGGATAGTGAGTGCCGGGAATGTCACCGCGAGGGGCGGGCAGGTCAGATGCTGCATGAGCAATTCCTTCGGCTTCGGCGGTGTGAACGTTTCCCTGATTATGTGTAAGGATAGGTTATGAATATGATTCCACAGCAGGTTCCGGCAGAGCAGCTTGGCTCTCTGATACCTCATAGGGGCAAGATGGTTCTCTTGAGCCGGATAAGCTCGCATGACACTGAAAGGAACCGTATCGTCGCGGAATATGATGTCACGGAGAATTGCATCCTCTATGACGAGGAGCTTAAAGGTGTGCCTGCCTGGGCCGGATTCGAGATGATGGCGCAGAGCATTTCCGCCCTGAGCACTATCCGGCAGCTTTCCTCTGGCGGCGAGGGTTCTCCCGCTCCCGGAGTCATACTCAGCGTGAGCGGCTTCGAGTCCTCTGTGGCGAGCGTCGCCGCAGGTAAGACTGTCGAGCTGAGGGTCTGCGAGGCATACCGGGATGGCAGCGTGTGCCGCTATGACTGCGAGATGTACGAGAAGGGGGCTCCGGGCCCTGTGGCGACGACTGCGATAACCGTGATGGGAATAGAGGATATGAATTCATTTTTTGAAGGAAGAGGCGTGGGGTATGGGAATTGAGAATACGGAACAGAAGAAAATACTCGTGACCGGGGCGAGCGGGGGCATCGGAAGGGCCATCGCCGTTGCCGCCGCTCGGGAAGGCTACTATATCATAGCCCACTACGGGAAAGGTCTTGACCGTGCCAGGGAGACGCTGGATCTTGTCCAGTCTGCCGGTGGGCAGGGCGAGCTGGTGCAGTTTGACGTGGGCGACCGGGAAGGCTGCAAGTCCGTCCTTGACGGCATAACGGAAAAGCACGGTGCCCTGTGGGGCGTGGTCAGCAATGCCGGGGTCGCACGGGACTTCAGCTTTCCGGGGCTGAGCGGCGAGGACTGGGATTATGTCGTCCACACGAACCTGGACGGTTTTTTCAACGTGGTGCAGCCTTTGACCATGCCGATGTGCCGCAAGAAGCGGGGGAGGATAATCGTAGTCTCCTCTGTCAGCGGGATTACGGGCAACCGGGGGCAGACCAATTATTCCGCATCCAAGGCCGGCCTGATCGGGGCGGCGAAGGCCCTCGCGGTGGAGCTCGCCTCCCGCAGCATCACGGTCAATGCGATTGCTCCCGGCATCATTGAGACGGATATGATAAAGGACGCTCCGCTCGACGAGATATTGCGGGCGGTTCCCATGAGACGTACCGGAAAACCTGAGGAGGTCGCTGCCCTTGCCGTGTTCCTCCTGTCGGAGGGAGCGGGGTATATCACCCGTCAGGTCATTTCAGTGAACGGGGGTATTGTATGAGCACGGAGGCTTTCAGGCGGCCTGACGGAAGACGGCGTGTCGTCGTGACCGGTGGCGGCATGCTGAGCGCGCTTGGCGATGACTGGGACGAGGCTTTCAGGAACCTCAAGACGGGAAAGAACTTCATCAGATACATAAAGGCATGGGACAAGTATGCCAAGGTGAACACAAGGCTTGCCTGTCCGTATGAAAAGGAGCTCCCCGTATACCCCCGCAAGAAAATCCGGGGAATGGGCCGGGTCGCCCGCCTTTCGCTTGAGGCGACCGAGCGAGCTCTTGTCATGGCCGGATTCAAAAAGGATGACGGGGAACTTCTGGACGAGCTGCACAACGGAAGGACGGGGATAGCCTACGGTTCCTGCATGGGAAGCATGGACTCCATCGTAGAGCTCTATTCCATAGAACTTGACAACAATACATCCCTCATCAACTCGCAGACATACATAAAGTGCATGCCCCAGACATGCCTCTGCAACCTGAGCGTATTCTACGAGCTTCGGGGGCGCATGATCACGACGAATTCCGCCTGTACGTCCGGCAGCCAGGCCATAGGATATGCTTACGAGACCATTGCGTCCGGCATACAGGACGTCATGCTTGCGGGCGGGGCGGAGGAGCTGGTCGCTCCGGATGCCGCCGTGTTCGACGCGCTGGGCGCGGCGGCTTGCATGAACGACAGGCCGGACCTTGAGCCTAAGCCGTTTGACAAAAGCCGCGACGGGCTTGTCGTGGGGGAGGGGGCGTGTACCCTCATCCTGGAGGACTTGCAGCATGCCGTCGCCAGGGGGGCGAAGATTTTTGCGGAGGTCGTCGGATTCGGGACGAACGCGGACGGGACCCATGTCACGAATCCAAATCCTGACACCATGGCCCGCTGCCTGGAGCTTGCGCTTGAGGATGCGGGCATATCCCCTTCAGAGATAGGATATGTAAATGCTCACGGGACCTCCACGGTGACGGGAGACATAGCCGAGTCTGACGCGACCTACAAAGTGTTCGGCAGGCCTGTTCCCATCAGCTCCACCAAGGGCTACATAGGTCATACCCTGGGAGCCTGTGGGGGGCTGGAGGCATGGCTTTCCATAAACATGATGAACTGCTCCTGGTTCCATCCCACGCCGAACCTCACCTGCCCCGACCCCCGCTGCGCCCCGCTCGGATATATTACCGGGGAAGGCCTGGAGGCGGATGCCGAGTACATCATGTCCAACAACTTCGCGTTCGGGGGCATAAACAGCTCCCTGATTTTCAGGCGTTACAAGGACTAGGGGAGGGGTATGCTGTACATAATGAGGCACGGGAAGACCGACTGGAATGCGAGGTACAAGCTCCAGGGGCGGACTGACATAGCTCTCAACGAGGAGGGACGGAAGATGGCGGAAGCCGCCCGCGAACAGTACAAGGGCGTGCACTTTGACATCTGCTATTGCTCGCCGCTCGTCAGGGCTCGGGAAACTGCCGCGATTTTCCTTGAGGGAACTGCTGTTCCCGTCGTCTATGACGACCGCCTGAAAGAAATGTGCTTCGGCATATATGAGGGATGCGAGAACGTCTTCAGCAAGCCGGACCTTCCCATCTACAGCTTCTTCAAGGATCCTGCCAACTACAAGGGCGTGGAGGGGGGCGAGACCTTTGAGGAGCTTTTCGCCCGGACGGGGTCGTTCCTCCGTGAGGTTGTCAATCCCGCCCTCGACCAGGGCAAGGACGTCCTCATCGTCGGGCACGGCGCGATGAACTCAAGCATTATCTGCCAGGTCCGCGGCATGCCCTTGGAACGATTCTGGGATGCCGGGATCGAGAACTGCCGCCTGATGCTGGTGAAGTAGGCTATAGGATTACCCGCGGGCTCTTTTTCCCTTGCCAAAGCCATACGAATTCGCTATAATTATGCAAAATTCCATAGGAGGACTGCATAAAAATGCAATTTATCGATGGGGGAGTGACTGCCCCGCTTGGTTTTACGGCGAACGGAATGCTCTGCGGAATCAAGGCAGGCAGGACCAAGAACGATGTCGCGCTCGTATACAGCGAGAAGCCCTGCACCGCTGCGGCGATGTTCACCCAGAACCGGGTCAAGGCTGAGAGCGTCAAGCTGACCCGCCGTAACCTGGCAGACGGCAAGGCTCAGGCGATGATTGCTAACTCCGGTAACGCCAATGCCTGTACCGGCGAGCAGGGGGCCAAGGCTGCCTTCCGCATGGCGCAGGCCGCAGCCTCCGCGCTCGGGATTGTCCCGGAGGATGTCATTGTCTGCTCCACCGGTGTCATAGGCCAGCAGCTGCCGGTCGAGAAAATAGAGGCCGCAGTCCCCGCTCTTGCGTCCGGCCTGTCCAAGGAAGGCCACGCCGAGGCCCGCACCGCCATAATGACGACAGACACGCACTATAAGGAATGTGCCGTAGAGTGCGAGATAGGCGGCAAGAAAGTCCGCATCGGCGCGATGTGCAAGGGCAGCGGCATGATTCACATAAACCTGGGCACGATGCTCGCTTTTGTCACGAGCGACTGCGCCATTTCCTCCCCGATGCTGGACAAGGCCCTGCGCTCAAGCGTCGCGGGCACATACAACTGCGTCTCGGTTGACGGTGACACGAGCACGAACGACACGCTGACGATTATCGCGAACGGCATGGCTGGTAACGCGGAGATTACGGGAGAGGGCAAGGATTATGACGACTTCCTCGCCGCCCTCAACGCTCTCAACACCGAGATGGCGAAGAAAATCGCCGGGGACGGGGAAGGCGCGACGAGGCTCCTTGAGTGCAACGTCAGCGGTGCCAAGGACGTGGAGACAGCCCGCACTCTTGCCAAGAGCGTCATCTCATCCAGCCTGGTCAAGGCCGCGATTTTCGGCAAGGACGCGAACTTCGGCCGCTTCCTCTGCGCGATGGGATACTCCGGCGCGGAGTTCGACCCGGACAAGGTGACTATCTCCTACAGGAGCCACACCGGGGCGAAGCGGCATGGTGCGACGGATTTCATCGGCGACAACGCCGGCGCGGAGAAGAGCATCATGGTCTTTGAGAAGGGGGTCCCCCTCGACTTCGATGAGGCGAAGGCCCTTGAGGTCCTGAGCGAGGATGAGATAATCGTTGACGTGCAGTGCGGCGACGGAAACGCCAGTGGTACCGCATGGGGCTGCGACCTCACCTACGACTACGTCAAAATCAACGGTGACTACCGCACCTAGTGCGGTAGTCATAAGCTTGCGGCAAGGCCGCAAGCGGGTGACTACAGAACCTAGTGCGGTAGTCAGAGGCTTGCCGCAAGCGGGCGATTACAGGACATAAGGATAGATTTGTTATGGAAGGAAAGGATATAGACCCCCGGCTGGGGAACGAGCAGTGGGCTGACGTTCTGGTTCAGGCCCTGCCCTATTTCAGGCACTGGTGCGGCAAGGTCGTCGTCGTCAAGTACGGCGGCAACGCGATGCTGAACGAGGAGCTGAAGGAAGACGTGATGGAGGACATCGTCCTCCTGAGCACCATCGGGATTCATGTCGTTCTCGTGCACGGCGGCGGTCCCGAGATAAACCACATGCTTGAGCGCGTGGGCAAGGAGAGCAAGTTCATCAACGGCCTTCGCTACACGGATGCCGAGACGATGGAAATTGTTCAGATGGTTCTGACCGGCAAGCTCAACAAGGACATCGTCGGCCTGCTGCTACAGAAGGGCGGTAAGGCCGTGGGCCTGAGCGGCGTGGACTCCGGCCTCCTCCGTGCCAAGAAGGAGGAGAAGGGCGGGACTGACCTGGGGCTGGTCGGTGAGGTCACGGAGGTGAACCCGGCAATCCTCAGCTCCCTGATCCAACAGGGCTTCATCCCCGTCGTGTCCACCGTCGCGATCGGTGAGTCCGGGGACATGAACCGCTACAACATCAACGCTGACACGGCCGCCGCCAAGATTGCGGTTGCCTTGGGCGCGGAGAAGTTCGTCCAGCTGACGAACGTTCCGGGCGTGCTGAAGGACGTGAACGACCCGTCGTCACTGGTTCAGCGCATTAAGGTTGATGACGTGGGGAAGTTCATAGAGGACGGGACGATTGCGGGAGGAATGATTCCCAAGATTGAGTGCTGCGTCCTTGCCCGCGAGGGCGGTGTACCCCGTACCCATATCATTGACGGACGTGTCCCCCATTCCCTGCTGATAGAGATGTTCAGCGACCGGGGAATCGGGACTATGATTTATTGATTTTTCTTTGAAGAAATAGGGAGAGTTTTATGAATACCCCTGTGGTGAACAATTATGGTTCGTTTGATGTTGTCTTCAAGAGCGGGAAGGGTTCCGTCCTGAAGGACATCTACGGTAAGAAATACATCGACTTCCTCTCGGGGATTGCCGTCAGCTGCCTGGGCCACAACTATAAGCCTCTTGTCAAGGCTATCAGCAAGCAGTCCAAGAAGATGATTCACGTCTGCAATTATTTTTTCAGCGACACGGGGATTGTGTATGCGAAGGCCCTGCTGGACGCGACGGGATTTGACGGCGTGTTCTTCGGCAACTCCGGTGCGGAGGCGAACGAGGCCGCCATAAAGCTTGCCCGCAAGTACGGGCAGCAGCACGGCGGCGATTCCCGGAAGGTCATCGTCACTCTGGAACGGTCCTTCCATGGCCGGACGCTCGCGACCTTGAAGGCAACCGGGCAGGAGAAATTCCACCCGGCGGACTTTGCCCCCTATCCTTCTGGCTTCAGGACTATACGGGCGAACGACTTTGAATCCCTCAAGGGGGCATTCGATGACAGCACCGCCGCCCTCATGATTGAGTGCGTGCAGGGGGAAGGCGGGGTCATTCCGCTTGATCCCAAGTGGGCGCAGGAAGCCGCCCGGGCCGCCCGTGATGCGGGTGCGATAGTGATTGCCGACGAGGTGCAGACCGGCATGGGACGGACGGGCAGCCTGCTTGCGAGCGAGCAGCTTCAGTTCAACCCGGAGGTCGTCACTCTCGCCAAGGGAATTGCGGGCGGTGTCCCGATGGGCGCGTGCATTTTCCGGGGAAAGGCTGCGAAGGTCTTTGCCGCGGGGGATCATCAGTCCACTTTCGGCGGAAATCCGCTTGCCCTTGCGGCCGCCCGAGTAGTCCTCAAGAAGCTGACCTCCCCGGACTTCCTCGTGAAGGTGACGGAGAAGGGTGAGTACATCAGGAATACGGTGAACGGCTGGAAGCTCCCCTGCGTCAAGGAAGTGAGGGGGCTTGGCCTGATGACCGGAATCCAGATAGAGGGGAACCCAGTCGAGGTGGAGAAAGAGTGCCTGGAGAAAGGGCTGCTGTTCTCGACCGCAGGTGAGCATACGCTCAGGCTCGTTCCTCCGCTGAACATTCCCAAGAAGCACATTGACGAGGGGCTTGAGATCTTGCGTTCAGTCCTTGCAAAATAAGCGTCCCTCCGCTATGATGGACTAATGCAAAAACGCATAGTCATTGTCGTATTCATCGTTGTCGCCGCGGCCATCGTCCTGCTCGCCTTGAACCGGAATTATTTCAAGAGCGAGCAGCAGGATGTCGTTCGTGCCAAGCTCGTCGTTCCTTCCTCTGCCCAAGAAGGGGAGGAGGGGGGCGAGGGCGGTTCCTTGGTTGCCGGGGGCACGATACTTTCTTCCTTCATAAACCTCAATGCCGATGAGACTCTTCTTGACGTTGTAAGCGCGGACTTTACGGGGGACGGATTTGAGGATCAGGTCAGCGTCGTCAGGAAGGCGGGTGTCCAGAACCTGCAGCTGCTCGTGGGAATATATAATCCAAAGACCGAAAGCTATGAGCGCGTGGTTGATGTCGCGACACAAGTGGAGCAAATCAAGACTTTCTCCTGCTACGGGCTGGATTTGACCGGGCGGAACAGGATTGCGCTCGTGTATCAGGGCTTTGATTCTGCGGGAGACTCAGTCCTCCGCGCCTATTTCGTGAATTATGACGAGAAGGCGGGGCTTTACAGGTTGCAGCTGATAGCGGACTTGAAGAGCAACGGCGCGATTTATATGCAGCAGGAGGATGAGTCGGCTTACTCCGGGACGGGGAATCCCCCCTATGTCATGATGGTGTACTCCTCCGATATGTCACGGGCGGAAAGCTCTGACCAGATACAGACCTTCTGGAGCTGGAGCGAGCGGGAGCATCGTTACGTCCAGTCCAAGCAGAACAGGATAACGGGAAGCAGCATCAAGAAAGGTGAGCTCGCCAAAATCCAGGACGGGACGGTCAAGACATTCGCGGATTACCTGGGCGGCCTCTGGTACAGGACGGAAACGAGCGGGAGCGGGATGCGCTACGTGTTCTTTGACTATGAGGCCGGGCAGATTGTATTCCTGAGGGGCGACGAGGAGGAGGTATACAACTGGCAGAGCAGCGCCCTTCATTACCGGGGTATGTATATCTCCACGACGAATTACGAGATTGAGACTCTCAAGCGCAGTGTCAACGTGAGCCTGGTGGATCTGGAGCAGATATCGCTCCTTGTGAATGATGATGTCAGCATGGTCATAAAGGAGGACAATGCCTGGAACGGCGACTACAAGAAGATGAAGTTCTCGGATTTTTACAGCGAGAGCATCTCGTCGTCCTCCATAAAGAGTTCCTACATCTACAACCTTGAGTCCGGTACGCTCTGGCGCATGAGTGACGGGAGTACCGTGACCTTCTCCGACGGGACTTACAAATCCGTGAGCGGGGACAAAACGCTGACCGGCAGCTACATTGCCATGCAGCTCGGGAGCGACAACTTCATTCAGTTCAGGAGCGACAAAGGCAGCCAGGCCTCCAACGTGGACGCCCTCTTCGACGGCTGCTACCTCGCGAGCTATCCTCCCTCCGCCGATGATGGCAGCCAGATAGACGAGGACAGGATAATCCTTCAGCCATATACCGTGCAGCTTTTTGATTCCTTCCCATCTTCCGGGCATCCAATCATACTGACCCGCGAGAAAACGGATTCCGCTGAGAACTGACGGAGATTGTGACGTGGATAAAAAAAGGGGGCTTGTCGGCCCCCTTTTTGCTATATCAGTGAATCACTGCAATCAGTACTCATCGGCCTTTGAACTCTTGAAGTAGGAGCTCGAGCCGCTCCGCTGTGTGGCGGTATGCACGCCGGCACGGGCATTCGAGTGCCCGAATCCACGGTCACGGTCCCTGTCGCGTCCGAAGCCGCCGCGGTCACGACCGAATCCCCTGTCCCTGTCACGACCGAAGCCGCCCCTGTCGCGCCCGAAGCCGCCGCGGTCACGACCGAAGCCTCTGTCCCTGTCGCGTCCGAAACCGCCGCGGTCACGCCCGCGTCCGCCCCGTGAGCTGCTGCGTCCGGCCTTCACGTCCTCGTGTATGTGGGGGATCATGCTGTCGGAAGACGAAAGCTCGATTGCCTTGCGGGCTGCCTCCGTGGGAATGCTCATCAGGCAGAACTTGTCCGCCATGTCAATGTCATCCACGTCGCTGTTCTTTATGCCCGTCAGGTCCGCAATGTAGTTCGCGACTTTCTTGGGATTGTAACCGTCAATCCAGCCCAGCTGCACGAAGAGGCGGGTCTGGCCTGGATTCCCGGCACGATCCCCGCGCTCGCCCTTGCGGCCTTTGTCCTGCGGAGCCGCGCTCGCAATCTTGCCGTAGCGTTTCGCGCTGAGCGCGCTTCCATAAGTCGCGGACAGGAGGGAGGCGAGGACTTCCTGCGGGTCCTGACCGGCGCACAGTTCCTCAGCCATCTTGTCGAATATCGGGTCACCTTTCCTGAGCGTGTTCTCCGGCGTGGCATTCCCGGAAGCTTCGGCCTCGGGGGTATCCCCAGAAAGCTCGCCGGGGTTCTGTCCGACAATCTTGCCGTTCTCGTCCATGCGGATGTTCAGGCCGAGCTTCTCGCGGACTTCATTAAAAAGCCTCTTGCGCTTGGCTTCAACGACTTCCTCGACGGAAGGAATCCTGCCCTCAAGCATCTCTCCCTTCGCGCTTTTCTTTACGGCGGCCTTCAGGTACTGGATTTTTCTCCTGGACTCTTCCGGGCGGACAAAGGTGACAGCCATGCCGGCAGCCCCGGCGCGTCCCGTGCGTCCTATGCGGTGCACGTAGGTCGGCCCGTCGAACGGCAGGTCATAGTTGACGACATGGGTCAGCCCGCTGATGTCGATTCCGCGGGCGGCGACATCGGTCGCCACGAGTATGCGGGTTTTCTTTATGCGGAAGCGGGCAAGGATTTTCTCGCGCTGCCCCTGGGGTATGTCACCGTGCAGGGCCGCCACCTCGTAGCCCTTCTCGTCCAGCGTCTTGCACACCATGTCCGCGTCGGACTTGCGCTGCACGAACACAAGCCCGTAGAAATCTGGCGCGATGTCAATCAGGCGCACAAGAGCCTCTATCTTCTCGCTCTCGCGGAGGACCCAGTAACGCTGGTCAATCAGCAGTGGCTCCTCGTCGTGCCCCTCTTCCTCGACAATCTCGTAGTCGCCCATGAACTTCTCTGCGATTTTGAGAATCGGCTTGGGTACGGTCGCGCTGAACAGCAGGACGCGGCACTCGGGATTGGCCTCCGCGAAGATGTTCTCTATGTCATCGACGAAGCCCATGTCGAGCATCTCGTCACCCTCGTCCAGGATGAAGTACTGGATGCGGTCAATCTGCAGAACGCCCCTGTCCATCAGGTCCTGCACGCGGCCCGGCGTTCCGACTACGATTTCCACGCCCTTACGGAGAGCACGTATCTGCTCGCCCATGGAGGCACCGCCGTAGACGACTGCCGTACGGGGGTATTTCCCCGGAGTGAACGAAGCCATCTCCGTGCAGGTCTGCATGGCAAGCTCGCGGGTCGGCTCAAGGATTATCGCCTGCACGTGGTCGCTGCCGCTCCTCAGCTGCTGGACTATCGGAAGCCCGAACGCGGCGGTCTTGCCCGTTCCCGTCCGTGCGCGCGCGATGACGTTCGCGTCCCCGTTCAAGAGACGGGGGATTGCCAGCACCTGGATGGGGGAGGGGGTGACGAAGCCCTTGCGCCGTATGGCCTCAAGGGTCATCTCATCCAGCCCCAGGTCGGCAAAGGAGATTCCTTCCTCACCATCTTCCGTCTCGCTGGATTCGTCCGTCACATCAGTATCCTGCTGCTCCGGCTTTTCGTCCTGGCTTGATTCTGTCGTGGAGTTTTCCTGTGAATCGCTTGATTCCACCGTGACGGGAGCCGTCTCCGATGCCATGCCGGTCGTCTCTGTCTCCGCGGACAGCACGACCTCTTCCGCTGAATTCTCAGCCGTGAGAGAAATGTCTTCCATTATGTTTCCCCTGCGTGTAGCACACGCCCACATGAAAGCCTAGGTACCGCATAACGAAAAAACTAACGAAGTGTTAAAAAGATTTTCCCCTATACCCTTGCGGTAACGGACTCGCATGTAATCTAAATCTGTTTGCATACTCTACCGTTTTTTGCATTTTGTTGCAAGGGCTTGCGGGGAAAATATCGTGTTTTTTACTCGATGTTCAGGACGAGCGCACCGGACTTCTCGTCCCTCCGCTCGGGCAGCCTGTCAGCCTCCAGCTCCAGCAGGTCCCCCGAGCGCAGCTCATTGTCCGTGACGGCCAGCAGCAATCCGTGCCGGGAACAGGCGTAGTAACCAGTCCTGCTGCCGGGAAGACGGATGGGGTCGCTCGTAACGCGGAATGAAAGCGTTCCGTCCTTGCCCGCATCGTCCTGCACATCCTCATTCTCCTTCCAGATTTTTTCCAGCGCGAGGAAAGAGAGGACCGCTCTCTCCTTGGGGATGTAGATGCTCCGCGAGAACCGGCGGAGGCTTTCCGGCGCGTCCTCGGTGGAGAAAGAGAAGTTGCACCACTTGCCGCCGCGCTTGCCTTCCATAGGGCATGCGCCGTAATGGGGGCAGGGGGCGACGGGGTAGAAGTTCTTTTTTATGAATGAAGCCCTCAGGCAGCTGATCAGGCGGCCGCAGGACGGGACTCCCGGCTCGCTGATGAAGACGCGGGCATCATCGTTTTTCTTCTCGATGTATTTGAGAATTTCCATGGAATACTTCTTTGCGAGGAAGTCCGGCGGCTGACCTCGGTCGCTCTCCTGTGCCTGCATCAGCTCGTTGAAGAGGTTCGCGCTGAACACGAAGTCGGCCTTGTCCTTGATTTGCGGGCTGCCACCGACGGAGGAGCAGACGCGGACGATTTTCCATGCCTCGCATTTGAGGAATGCGGCGACCGCGAGGAAGATGTTCTCTCCTGCCTGCAGTGCCTGCGCGGACAAATCCATGCAGTAGAACGTAATCTTCTTGCCGCGCAGCTCCGGCCGGGACAGGAAGAGGGCAATCGGTACGGTCAGCGGGCCAGAGCCTATGTCCAGGCAGACCGAGCCGTCCTTAAGGTTGAAGTAGCTTCCGGGAAGATTGGAGAACACGCGGGACAGGCGGACGATGTTCCACCAGAGGTAGTAGTGTATGTACGCGCTCAGGGCCGTCGTCTCGTTCATGTAGCCCATCCGCCTGTCCTCCCTCTCGTCTGTCAGCTCATGGCTCAGCGAGCGGATCTGGGCGGGCAGCAGGGCCCTCTGCTTGGACGTGAGGGGGTATACTGAGCTCACGATTTTCTCGAAGTCCGCCATAGCCCTGACGGCATCATCGTCCAGCGCGGAGACGGAGAAGAGGTTGCCACGGTCGCTCGCGAGGAAAGCCTTCTCCTGGTAATTCCCGCGTTCTGCATTCCTGCGCTCGGAATCCCTGCGCCTCTTGTTTGGACGGCTTTTCCCCTTGGGCGTCTCTTCCTCCGTCACTTCATCCTGCAGCTCCCCGCGTTCCCGTGCCAGCCGTTCCTGCTCGCGCCGTGCCTTGCGGTCCTGCTTGCCCTGCATTTTCTTCTTTTTATATTCCAGGGTTATTCCCTTTTTCTTTTCCCACCACTTGAGTTCCAGTCCGTCACCGGCATTATCGTTCTTCATCTTGTCCATCAGTTCCTTTCCCATTGTTCCTTTTCAGCGAATTCAGCGAGAGGTACAGGCTTCCGAGCTGTTCCCGTATTTCCCTGAGTTTTGCGAGCGTGTCCGCGTTGTTTTTCCGTGAGGCCGCATCGGAGAGAATAGCCTTTGCGGCATCTTCCTCCGAAAGCCCCGTCCCGTATACCAGATGCTTCATCCGGGCTATGGTCTCCATGTCCCGCTCGCCGTAATACCTCCGGCCCTGGTAGTCCTTGTCAGGAGAGAAGAAAGGCAGCCTCTCTTCCCAGCGGCGCAGGACGTGACGCTTCAGTCCTGTCATCCGCTCCACGTCGCTAATCAGGTATCTTCCCATTGCTCTCCACGCGCTTCTCCCACTTCTGCCGGCTGGCTTTCATCTCCAGCAGTACGGGAATCTGGTCGAACCCCAGATCCTCGCGTATCCTGTTCTTCAGGTAGGAGACATAGCTTTCGGGCACGTTGTCCGGCCTGGTCGCGAAAATCAGGAAGCTCGCGGGGTTCGTTCCCGTCTGCGTCATGTAGCGTATCTTGAAGTGAATCGCCTTGGTCGCGGGCGGCGGGTACTTGGCAATCCAGTCCCGGAGAGCGTTGTTCAGCACCGCCGTGTCCACCTTGCGGGTCAGCTGCCCGTAGAGGACGAGCGCGGTGTCCATGAGCCTCTTTATGCCGTCCGCGTTCTTCGCGCTCAGCTCCACGATCGGGGCCCAGTTCATCTGCCCGAACATGTCGCGGAAGTATTCCTCAACGCCTCTCCTGGCCTTGTTGCTCTTGTCCTCCACCAGGTCCCATTTGTTCAGCGCGAAGATGACCCCGCGGCCCCGCTGGTAGGCGAGCTGGGTGATTTTCTTGTCCTGCTCGGAGAGCCCCTCGGTCGCGTCCAGCATGATGAAGGCGATGTCGCACTCGTCCAGTGTCTTTATGGCGCGGTTGACCGAGTAGTACTCGATGTTCTCCTCAACCTTGCTCTTGCGCCGGATTCCCGCCGTGTCAAGTATCTCTATGTCCCTGCCGTTGTAGCGGAAGCTCCCCTCCACCACGTCGCGGGTCGTGCCGGCATAGTCGCTGACTATCGAAGCCTCGGTGTG
>JAFSSU010000100.1 GCA_017450845.1 Treponema sp. | reverse complement strand
CTCCGCTTTAAACTACGACTTTACTGACAGCCCGGCTGCAGGGGCGTACACTGGGGGTATGAGACCTACAAGAAGCAAGCTGCGGCTGGCATATCACAAGAAGCTCCGCGCGCTGGAAAAGAAGGAGCGGGACCTGTCGAAACGTGCGGGGAACCCTCAGGAGTATGAGGAAATTCCCAGGACGCTCGCAGGATACAAGGTCAGGCTCACCCTCATTGAATCCCTGCGGAACAAGGACGAGGGGCTGTCCGAAGCCGTGGACGCGGCCACGAGCCATCTTGTTTTCTCGGACAAACCCTTCCGCCTCTGCAATCTGAAATCATACCGCACGATTCATAATGCGATTGAGCATCGCTTTTATAAGATACGCTGGCTGAACAGGGAAGAAAAGATTGAGGACACCTTCTTCCAGGACAAGCTTTATCAGAAGGGCAGGCTTGAGCTGCTTGACCTGGATGAGCGCGACTACAGAAAACTGTCTCCCGCCGCACAGAAATACTTCTCCGAAAAGCTTCAGGAGTTTGACAGGTACGGGAGGCCCGTCCTCTGCTGGCACCCGGACATCCCCGCATCCTACCTCCGCGAGGTCAAGGAGAAGCTCTACTGGAACTGCCGCGTCATCCCCGACAGCGGGGCCGAATCAGAATACAAGCTGATAGACAACTGGCTGGGCTACAAGCGCAAGTGCGAGCTGTGGCACTACGAGGGCTTCAGGACGCGCTACTGGAAGGACGAGGACAGGGAGTCCCGCCGTAAGGAACGGCACCGGCTCAAGCTGGAACTCCGGGAGATGGCGAATAGTGAGAACCTATGTATACAGTTCTGCGATTTTATGCTATAATCTTGGCAAGGAGGTTTAATTATGGCGAACATTACGTTCAACATTCCTGATACAGCAGCCCGTTACGTAAAGACTGAGGCGGACGGCACTCCTGATGTGCGTGAGCGGGCTATGCTCCTGTATCCTGCTATTGCAGACATGACTATCTCGCACGGGCGGGCGGCAGAGCTGCTGGGCATTCCTAAATGGGAATTGATAGGGTTGTATGCCGACATGGGTATTCCGTATGTAAACCAAACATGGGAAGAAGTAGAGCAGGACATGCGGAACATCGATTTTGCATTGCAGAAAAGCTCGGAAACGGAGGCTATGCTTGCATGATTGTGGTTTCCGACACAACACCGCTCATTTCCCTGTTGAAAGTCAATCGTCTTGATTTGCTTGAAAGGCTTTTCTCCACGGTACATATTCCTCAAGGTGTGTTTGATGAACTGAATGCAAAACAGGAATTCGTAAGAGAAGCAGAACAAATCCGTAGCTGCGCTTTCATACATATCCACGAAGTGAACGCTCAGGCCGTAAAGCTTCTTCAAAGGGCAACACGTCTTGATTTGGGGGAAAGCGAGGCGATTGTGCTTGCGGATACGTTGGGTGCGGATTTGACAATTCTTGATGACGGGAATGCCCGGCGTGTAGCGATGCTTGAGGGAATGAACATAACGGGAACCGTCGGCGTTCTTGGAAAAGCGTACACAAAAGGTTTCCTCACTGCTGATGAGCTACGCCGTTGCGTGGAAGTCCTGCGCACGAGCAAAAGGTATATAAGCGAAAGCTTGTTGAACCGGTTGCTTGCGATGGTCTAATCCGCTTCGCTTCCTGTGCGGATGCTGCCCGGGGCTTGGAAACACGGACGATTTGTGCTACAGTAAAGATATGAGCGACAAGTTCCCGTCCGGACATGCCGTCAGCTTTTTCTGCTCGCTGACGGCGTTCGCGCTGGCCCGCATATTGAAAGACATACTCTTCCTGACCACGAACTCGCTCGTCTACCTCTATGAGGGCCTGGACGCGCTATCCCTCTATTCCTGCTCCTGCCTGATGTACGCCTCGCTGAGGCTTTTGGAGCGCAAACGGGCCGTACGGTTCCGCTTCCTGTTCGCAAAGACATTCGCCCCGTCCTTCTTGTACGGGGTCATGGTAGTTCTTGGCTTTGACTTCAACCTGATGAGCATCACCGCCTCCGTCCTCTGCCTTGCGCTCTGTGTCGCGGGCATAGCTTGCGTGCTGCTTTCCTTCACGGGCGGGGACAAGGGGCAGGCGGGAAATGCCGCCGTGCAAGCGTCCGTGCCCGGCATATTCTCCGCGAGGGAAAAAGAAGTCGCAGCCCTTATCATGCAGGGAAAGACCGCGCAGGAAACGGCCGACGCGCTTTTCATCTCCCTGGCGACCGTGAAGACCCACATCCAGCACATCTACGAGAAGGCCGGGGTGCACAACAGGGCCGGACTGTGCGCCTGGGCGCAGGATCATTCGTTCGGATGAGGGGCGGATAAGCGGGCAGCGTCAGAATTCATCCCTTCTCCCGATGGCGCGATGCCCCGTTCCTGCGGATAATGAAGCAAGGCAGCGCGGACTCATGGCATGAAAATGCCGTGAGAGTTCGCAGCTGACCGGGAAAATTAACGGGAGAAAATAATGAAAAAACTGTTGTCCGCCCTGCCGTTCGTGGCGGCGTTCCTGTTCCTCGCGGGCTCCGTGCTTGCGGCAAGGGCAATCCACTCCAAGCCGTCGG
>JAFSSU010000099.1 GCA_017450845.1 Treponema sp. | reverse complement strand
CAGCATGGCCGCCATGTCCGACAGCGCACATAGCGTCGTCAAGAGCGGCGGTCAGCTGGACTCCAGCGTGGAGGAGATGGACAGCACGATAAACCGCTTCGGTGCCGACATCAAGCGGTTCAAGACGGAGTAGGAACCGTTGGTGTGCCCGGGAACAAGGAGGCTCTCATTCCCTGCATTTCAGGAGCGACTCCTCCTTCCCCGGGGCACTTATTGTCTTTTCGCCCCATCTCTGCTAAAATGCAGGGCATGGAAACGATTATACAGCCAAAGGTCCTGAAAGGATTCAGGGATTCCCTGCCCAAGGACGAGATCCTTCGCTCGTCGCTGATTGAGAAACTTACCAAGATATACAGGTCGCGGGGCTTCGTGCCGATTGACACCCCCGTGCTGGAATACACGGAGATCCTGCTCCGCAAGAGCAACGGAGAGACCGAGAAACAGGTTTTCCGCTTCCAGGACAACGGGGGGCGGGATGTGGCGATGAGGTTCGACCTCACCGTGCCATTCGCCCGCTTCACGGCGGAACACAGGGAGGAGCTCTACTTCCCCTTCAAGCGCTACCACATCGCAAAGGTCTGGCGCGGGGAGAAACCCCAGGCCGGCCGCTACCGGGAGTTCGTCCAGTGTGACTTCGACTGCGTGGGGAGCGATTCCGCCGCATCTGACTTTGAAATCCTTGAGCTGATGAAAGCCGCCCTCGCCGAAATCGGCGTGGAGAAAGTGACGGTACACGTGAACCACCGGGGCATCTTCAACCGCTTCCTTGCCAAAATTTCCTGCACCGACAAGAGCGAGGACATCCTCCGCGTCGTGGACAAGCTCGCCAAGGTCGGAAAGGATGAGGTCGCCCGCGAGCTTGCAGACATTACGGGGAGCAGCCAGTCAGCGGACCTCATACTGGACTACATACAGGGCAAAGACGGCTGGGAGGCCACCCTCGCCCACATCGAGGAACTTGCGGGCGGCGAGGCCGAGGATTCCAAGAGGATGAAGGAAATCCGCGCGATGATGGACGCGACCGGCATCTCCACATCCTACGTGCTTGACCCATCCATAACGCGGGGGCTGGACTACTACACGGGAGTCGTCTACGAAACCTTCCTGGACGAGCTGCCGTCAATCGGCTCGGTCTGCTCCGGGGGCCGCTACGACAACCTTGCGGGCCTCTACATGAAGGAGAAGATACCCGGGGTCGGGGCGAGCATCGGGCTTGACCGCCTGATTGCCGGCCTTTCCCAGCTGGGACTCGCCGAAGGAAGGGGCAGCTACATAGACGCGGAGATTTTCAACCAGGATGCAAAACTCACGCTGGCATACGTCAGGGCCGCCGCAGCCCTCCGGGAGCGGGGTGTCGCCGTCGAAGTCTTCCCCGACGCGACCAAGATGAACAAGCAGTACGCCGTCACCGACAAAAAGGGAATCAAGTGGGGAGTGTTCGTCAGTGAGGAAGGCTCGCTGACGCTGAAGAACCTTGCGACCCGCGAGCAGTTCGAGGGCATCAGCGCGGACGATGCGGCCAGGAAGATAAAGGAGTAATTCCCCGTTTTTCCCTACAGCCTGAAAATCCGGGAGTGAGTCAGGACATCGTTGCCGCTGCCGGTGATGAGAACATCGTTCTCCAGCCGTACGCCGCCGAGCGCGGGGTCGTAGAGGCCCGGCTCCAGCGTGACGATGTTGCCGCTCTGGAAGAGGACGCCCTCGCCGGATTTTTTGCTGACAAAGGGAACCTCGTGAATCTGGAGCCCCGTCCCGTGGCCCAGGCCGTGCGGCATGGCAAATCCCCCGGCGGCGAAAATCTCGTCAGCCCTGGCGGAGGCCGCCCGCACCTTGCCGCCGGGAACGTAGAGTTTCAGGCACTCGGCGGCGGCTGTCTCCACCAAGTCCAAGATTTTCTCCTGCTGCTTGGACAGGGGGCCCCGGGCAATCGTTATCGTGCAGTCACTCGCATATCCCTCGTAGCACACGCCGTAGTCCAGAATGGAAAGGCCTTTCGTACCCCATGAGCCGCCAGTATAACCGGGGAAGGCGTGGATGGCGAAGGAGCGGTCAGGCCCCGCCGCGAGGGTGTCAAAGCTCGTCCTCTCGCAGCCGTCCGCCCTGAGCTGCCTCTCGATGTAGAGGGCAACGTCACTCTCGTTCGCGAACTCGCCCGACCGGACCTTGCCCTGGATAACATCCGTCATCGCATCCGTGATACGGGCGGCCTGCCTGGTGCAGTATATCTCGTACTCGTCCTTGCAGGCGCGGAGGGAGACGACATACTCGTGCGCGGAATCCCCCTCACACTCGATTTTCCATCCGCCATCAGCCCCGGCAAGGGCCTTCTCGTATTTGCAGAAGTTCCTGTGCGAGATGTCCGGCGAGAAAGCGACCCTGCCCCCCTCCGGGCATCCGGCATCGGCCAGAAGCGCGGGAATCGCCTTCTCCGCCGCCCGGTCATAGCGGGTGTAGGGAAGCATCTTGCCGACATGGGCTTTCTTGGCGGCCAAATTCTCGTCCCAGGGGCAGAGGCACTCCGCGCCTTCAGCCGTCAGGACGAGCAGCGCGTCGCCCGGATGTCCCGTAAAGTAGCGGACGGACAGGTCGCGCCCGTCCTCGCTGTCCTCGAACACGGCGGCCGCAAGCCCGTGCTCCTTCAGGTAGGAGAACATCTTCTCGCGCCGGGTCCTGAATATCTTGTCCAAATCGAATTCCATACCGCTTACCTCTCAGAACACGATCTGCATAACTTCCTCAGCCCGGCTCACCGGGATGAACTTGAGCCCCTCCTTGACGTGGGCGGGGATGTCCTCAAGGTCGCGCTCGTTCGCCTTGGGGATGATGATAGTCTTTATCTTGTTCCTCTTGGCGGCGACGGTCTTCTCGCGGAGGCCCCCGATGGGAAGCACCTGTCCCGTCAGGCTCAGCTCGCCGGTCATAGCGAGGTTTGCCTTAATCTTCTTGCCGCGCAGGAGGGAGACGAATGTAGTCGCCATCGTGATGCCCGCCGAAGGCCCGTCCTTCTTGGTCGCCCCCTCCGGAATATGCAGGTGGATGCTGTTCTCCTCGAACCACTTGCCATCCTTGTAGCCTTCTGCAATCGAGTACTGCTTGGCCCAGTTCATCGCTATCTGCGCGCTCTCCTTCATCACGTCGCCCATCTGCCCGGTCAGCTGCAAACCGCCCTTCTCGCTGGCAAAGGAGATGCTCTCAAGCAGGAGGGTGTCGCCGCCCATGCTCGTCCAGGCAAGGCCAATCGCCGTGCCGGGGACCGAAGCCCGCTTTATCTGGCTCTCGTCAAAGACAGCCTTGCCCAGGTACTTGCGGACCTCCTTCTCGCCCACAGTCCAGGACTTGCCCTCAAAGGCGGCGCGGATTTTACCGGCCTCCTCGTCGGCGCGGGCCTCCAGCTTCTTGGAGAACTCCTCCTCCCGCTCCCGCAGGGGCTTGTCCACCTGGGCCTCCATCCGCTCCTTGCGATCAGACTCCGTTATGGTCCCCTGGGCGAACTGCTCCTCTATCTTCTTGCGCTTGCCCTCAAGCTTCTTCTCCTCCGCCTTGCGGAATTCCTCGGCGGTCGGCAGGACTTCCGTAGGATTGTCCTTCTCGTACTCGCTGACTTTCTCGTGGATGAGCTTGCGGTTGATCTTGTCGATGCACTTCTCGTAGTTGCGCACCCCGGCCTCGCGGGCGTACTCGGTCGCAATCAGGGCAAGGGCCTCCTTGCTGTATTTGACCGAGGCCTTCTTGAGCCCGTTCTTCTCCAGGTTCCTGGGGATGAGGTACTTCTTGGCTATCTCCATCTTCTCCTGGTCTATGTAACCGGAAAGCTCGATTATCTCCGCCCGGTCAAGGAGGGGCTGAGCTATCGTGTCCAGCGTGTTGGCCGTCAGGATGAAGAAGACGTTGCTCAGGTCAAAGGGCAGGTCCAGGTAGGAGTCGCGGAAGTTCGTGTTCTGCTCAGGGTCCAGCACCTCAAGCAGGGCGGCTGAAGGATCGCCTTGCGCGCTCGCGTTCATCTTGTCCACCTCGTCTATCATGAAGACAGGGGCCTTGGACTTGGTTATCTTGAGCCCGCTGATAATCTGCCCGGGCATGGAGCTGATGTAGGTGCGGCGGAAGCCCTTTATCTTGGCCTCGTCATGCTCGCCTCCGACGCTGAAGCGGAAGAAGGGCTTACGCATCGCCTTGGCAATCGAGTGCCCAACGCTCGTCTTGCCCACTCCGGGCGGCCCCACCAGAATGAGGACGGACCCCTTGCCGTCATGCTTGAGCTTGCGGACGGACAGGTACTCCAGGATGCGCTTCTTCACGTCCTCAAGCCCGTAGTGGTCGCCGTCCAGGATTTTCTTGGCCTCCTCCAGGCTGTAGCTCTCCACCGGCCTGTCGTTCCAAGGCAGGGAACAGACCAGATCCAGATAGTTCCGGCTGGACATATAATCCGGGTCGTGGGGGTCGGTCAGGTTGAACTTCTCCAGTTCCCCCTCCAGGGTCTCCTTTATCTCGCCGGTAAAATGGAAGGACTCTATCTTGGCCTTGAACTTCTGGTAGTCGCTCGTCTTGGAGTTGGAGGCAATGCCCAGCTCCTCCTGTATGCTCTTGAGCTCCTCGCGCAGGAAGTAGTCCCGCTGGTTCTTCTCCACCTTGTCGTTTATCTCGGTCTGAATCTTCTTCTGGACGCGGAGGATTTCCTCCTCCTTCTTGATGTAAATCAGGACCTGGTTCATGCGCTCCCGGACGTTCAGGATTTCCAGAACCTTCTGCTGCTCGTCCTTCTCTATGTTCAGGATGGAGGCGACGAAGTCCGCGATTTTGCCCGGATGGTCTATGTTGACCATGTTCAGCCGCATCTCCTCGGTGAACATGGGGTTGTTGTCGCTTATCTCCTTCATCTCGCTGACGATGGCGCGGGTCAGGGCCTTTATCTCGAAGGGATTGTCCTCGATGTCCTCCAGGTACTCCACGGCGGCGACCATGGGGCCGGAGGCGTTCAGGGTCTTGCGGATTTTGAACCTCTGAATCGTCGAGACGAATACGTTCACCCCCCCGTCGGGCAGGTTTATCTTCTTTATGATGCGGGCCACAGTGCCTACGCCGTGCAGGTCGGATATGGAGGGGGTGTCCACGTCGTCCTTGAGCATGACGATACCTATGTAGCCGTCACCCTTGAAGGCCTCCTCGACAACCTTGGTGTCGTCGTTGTTGTTTATCATCAGGGGCGTGAAGATGCCCGGGAAAATCGGCCTTCCGCCGATTGGTATTATATACAGCTTGCCAGGAAGCTCCTCGCGCGCGGGGAGGCTCACAATCTCGTCGCTGTCGCTGTCGATTTCTCTGCTCATTCCACTAATATACAACAAAACGCCGAAAAAGCAAACCAGAAAACGCCCGTAACACACACCCGGCAAGCAGGTGCGTAGCCGTGTGGGCAAGCAGGTGCGTAGCCGTGTGGGCAAGCAGGTGCGTAGCCGTGTGGGCAAGCAGGTGCGTAGCCGTGTGGGCAAGCAGGTGCGTAGCCGTG